>JAGFJJ010000058.1 GCA_024102815.1 Phycisphaerae bacterium | reverse complement strand
GCCCGCACTCCATCATGCACCAGGGCGGGTTTCGAGGATTCTACGGGCCGTTCATGGCCTCTTCAACGCAACTCCGCTCACTCTTTCCTGTTGCCTGTTGCCTATTGCCTATTGCCTATTGCCTATTGCCTATTGCCTATCTCATCATCTTCCGCCTAAGCATGTTCAGGGCCATCTTGCACGTCCGGTCCCGGATTTCTTCCCGCGTAAGGTGCGAACCGACCATCAGCCGCCGAACCGCGACGCCGCTCCCGTCCGCCAGGCCGACGTAAACCAGACCCACCGGCTTCTCCGCCGTCCCGCCGCCCGGACCCGCAACGCCCGTCACCGACAAGGCGAAATCCGCGCCCGAAGCCCGGCGGCAGCCCGACGCCATCGCCCGCGCGACTTCCTCACTGACGGCTCCGTATTCCTGAATGAGCTCCGCGGCCACGCCCAGAAGCTCGATCTTCGACTCGTTCGAATACGAGACGTACCCCCGCAGGAAGTATGTGCTGCTGCCCGGCACGTCTGTTAACCGCTTGGCCAGCAGGCCTCCCGTGCACGATTCCGCCGTCGCAACCGTCTTCTTCGTTTCGAACAGCCGCTTCGCCACCGACTCCTGGAGCGTTTCGTCCCCTTCACCGAAAACGTGCTCGCCCAGCCGGCGGCGGACTTCCGCCACATCAGCCCCAAGAACGGCTCTCGCATCAGCCTCGTTAGTGCTCGTCGCCAGAATCCGCACGCCGATCACCCCGGCCGATGCCGTCGTGCCCACCAGCGGATTTCGATCCCGGGCCATCAGGTCGGCCAGCGCCTCGCCCACGTTCGCCTCGCTCATGCCAAAGGAGTTGAGCCGGGCGACCAGCGTGACCGCTCCGCCGCTCCGCGCCCGCACCGCCGGCAGCACCGACTCGGCGAACATGGCCTTCATCTCCGAGGGAACCCCCGGGAGAACAAAAATGTCCAGGGAGCGGGCCGCGCCCTGAAAATGGATGCCCGGCGCCGTTCCGCGGGGATTGGGAATGATCTCGCACCCCTCGGGCATGAGCGCCTGGAGACGATTCGCGTCCGACATCGTCCGCTGCCAGCGGGCGAACAGCGCTTCGATCTGCGCCAGCGCCTCGGCACTTTCGACGAGCTCGCGCCCAAGCGCGTTCGCCAGCGCCTGCCGGGTCAGATCGTCGGCCGTGGGTCCAAGTCCCCCCGTGGCCATCACCGTCCCGGCACACTCCATCGCTTCGCGAAACGCCCGCGTGATGTCCTCCAACTCGTCGCCCACGGTAACGTGGCGTACGACGCGGCATCCCACGGCCGAGAGCTGCTCCGCCAGCCACGCGGCGTTGGTATCCAGCGTCTGCCCCGAAACGAGCTCCGTGCCAATGCTGAGAATGACGGCGTCCACAAGGGCTAGCTTACCGCTCGAGAGTCGGTTCGGCCAACGGGTGACCGCCGCGACTTACGGCGCGGTCACGGCCTTGAACGTGCCGAAATCGGGCAGCGTGCCCTCGGGCAGCAAAGAGAGATACAGCGTGTCCAGAGCGTAGGTGATATCGCCGGAGGTAATCGATCCGCCACCGCTGAAGGCGATGACTTGGAACGGCGCCGGCAACGTCGGAAGTCCGTAGATCGAATCGGTCTCCCGGCAATCAAGGCGGACACCGGAGAACGAGACTCGACATCCGTCTTCCGGAACCGGGTTGCCGTCCTTGTCGTAGGCCTCCGCCGCCAGGGGAACGTCGATCGACAGCGACTGTCCGTCGTACTGCACCGTGCCCGAAGGCGCATCGGTGAAACAGCTCAGCATGACGCCGTTGGGATCCTCAAAATCGGGATAGATCTCGGCGCTGGCCGTTTCGATCGCATCCCCCGTACCGGATACATCCACGAATACATCCCCGCTGGCTACCCCGTTTTCGAACAGCAGGATGGGGTCGTAAAGCGTAACGGACCACATCCGTCCGTCGAGCGAGGTCGGCTCATTGGTACATCCCTCTACTTCGGGCGCGGGGATGATCGTCAGATCGAAATCCGTAAGCGTGTACTCGATTCCGCCGGCTCCCGCCGTACCCCCGCCCGAAATGGCGAAGACCTGCAGTTCCAGACCGAAGCCGGGCCCGAGGTCGTTACCGCATGAGGCAATCGTCCCGGAGATCCGAAGAACGCACATTTGTGGAGACCCATCCTCGGATTCCGTTTCCCCCGTGTAGTCCGTATTCTCGAACGTGGACTCCAGGGAGAATCGCCGGTTGTCCACGATCATGTTGATCGTCGGATTGGTTCCGTAGCAATTCACCAATTCTCCGGATGGATCCGAGAAAGTGATGTCCTGCACCTGTGCGCCCATGCCGCTGATGGCCAGGTTGAATTGATCGTTTGCCTTCGGGTCGGCGCTAATGAGCCAGCCGTCGTGAATGCCGATGCCGTCGAACGGCAGATCGCATTCCGGGTCGTTCGCCGAGCTATTCTCGTTGTCCGGCACGCCCTGCTCGCTTCCGGCCGTATTGTCGTTCTGCACCGGATCGAGATTGTTGCATCCCCCGAAGGTGATGACGGCCAGAGCCAAGACGAAAAGCTGACATGATGCACGCGACATGGCTGGAGCTCCCTATTTGCGGGACAAGCTGCTCGCGGCTCTCTTTGGCTGCAACGGGCGCGGCCAAAGATAGGCAGACCGACTCCAGTGTACCTTGTCGGGAGTGTCCCATTCAAGATCAGAGTTGAACCCAATGCAGGCATGGGGTGTTTGGGAGAATAGGGGAGCTGCCGCCAGCCCTTCAAATTCACATTCGGAACCGCCAGGCTCAGCCCACAGTCTTCGGCTTACGGTTCAACGGGGGGTTTCTCACTGGATTCCTGCGCAAGGTTCGATACGTACGTCGCCGCGGCCGCATTCAGATCGGACCACGCCAGACGCAAACGAATGCGCGCCCGCACCAGATCGGCGTCGGCCGCAATGAAATCCCGCTGCGTCTCATTCAGCCGTGTGAGTGGCTCCCGTCCCGCAACGTACGCCGCCTGCACGATCCGGCGGTTCTCACGGGCAACATCCAGCGCCTCGCGACTCAGGCGAATCTGCTCCTGCGCATTGTGTACATCAATAACCGCCTGGTGAACCTCCGCCTGTACCGCCAGTCGGCGCCGCTCCAGGCGCGCGGCCGCCTCCGCTCGACGTGCTTCCGCCTGGCGGACGCGCGATGACCTCGCCCCGCCCGTGAACAGATCCCATCGGACTTCCAGACCCGCCGCCGTGGACTGGTCCTCCTTGCTGTAGTGGAGATTGGAGCTGCGATCAAACCCCCAGGACGCACTGACATTCACCGATGGACTGTACAGCCCCCGGTTCGCCCGCACCTGCTGTTCCTCGCTCTTGAGGAGTTGATTGAGCTGCTTGAGGTCCGGGCGGCGCTCGAACGCCAGACCAACCCACTCCGCGTTGTCCGGAGCCGTCATGTCCTTTTCCGTCTCGGTCTCCAGTGGCGACAGGGAAAGTGCCTCTGGCAGCTTCGAGGCCGGAATGCCCATAAGCTCCGCCAATACCACGAGCCCAGTTTCACGTAGCCCCATCGCCGCGGTCACATTGGTCTGGGCGCTGAGCATGCGCACGCGGAAGTTGTCCACGTCCGCCTGGGAAGCCCGCCCGGCCTTGCGCAGCTTTGCCGTCTCATCGAGCTGCTCGCGGCTGAACGCCTCGTCCGCGCGAGCGATGCGCAGTTGCTCCTCGGCGAGCTGCACCTGGTAATACGCCTGATCCACCGCTTGGATAATGAGCCGTTCGACGTCGGAGAGCGAGAACGTCGCCGCCCGAAACAGGTATTGCGTGGAGAGGAGCTGCGCTTCGCGGATGAATCCGTCGAACGCCGACCACGCCAGACTCAGCGATGTCCCGTGTTCGCTGAAGGAATTGCGATCGCCGGTGAATTTCGAGCCGCCGAACAGCGGCCGGCGCAAGGCGCTGATCAGCGCCGCAACCGCAATGCTCTGCGTGTCCCCCAGGTCAATCGGCGTCGACGCCTGCGGCAGTTGCGCGAGGTTCAGCCGATTCAGACTCGCCGGCGTGTGGAATGTCCGTGCCGAGGTATGCCCGAACGAGACCACGGGGAAGTACCGCGCGCGTGCTTCATCGATCCGCGCCGCGGCCGCGTTGAACCGCGCTCGCGCCGCATGGACATCCGGATTGGCCCGCACCGCGATCGATCGCGCCTGCTCCAGCAGGAGCACGTCCGCCGGCAGCATGTCGTCGGCCCGCTCGGTTTCCTCCGGATCGCCGAACTGCTCCAGCATCCGCTGCTCTTCCTCGGGAAGGCGGTCCATGGCCGTTCGGTGCCGCTCGAGCATCGACTCCACGCTGCCGGAAGGCGCGCGGCAGGAAGTCGCGACCACGGAAATCCCCAGGATGACAAGCCCCGCCCAACGCCGATTGCCGCGGCGCTCGACTCCCTCGGTTGGCATGGTCATGAATGCGTTCCTGCTCTGATCAGGCGGTGGCGCCTTCCACTTGGCCGTGGGCGGCCGCGCCCATCTCCACTTCTTCCGGACTGGGCAGCGCCCCGCCGGTCCGCAGCCAGCGCAGCAGGCGCTTAACGTCGTTGAGCGTAAAGTACAACGATGGTACCACGAGCAGGACCAGCGCCGTCGAAAACGTCAATCCGAATGCGACGGATATCGCGATCGGAATCAGCGGCTGGGCCTGCGTGCTCCGCTCCAAGAGCAGCGGGGCGACGCCCGCTACGTTGGTCAGCGCCGTCAGAAACACCGAAAGTACGCGCGATTCGGCCGCATCGGTCACCGCCGCTTCGATCTTCATCCCTTCCGCGACGTTCCGATTGAGCTTGTCCAGCAGGACCAGCCCGTCGTTGACCACGATGCCCGCCAGGGCCGTCATGCCGAAAACGCTCATCAGGCTCAGGTCGTACCCCATGACCGCATGCCCGATCACGGCACCGGCCATGCCCAGGGGAATCGCCGCGAAGAGGATCAGCGGCTGGGTATACGAACGCAGCACCGCGCCGAGAATCGCATAGGTGATGATCAGCGCGACGATCGTCGCCCCCGAAAGGCTCCAGAGCGACTCCTCGATTCGCGCGCGCTGCCCCTCAATCTGGTACGCCACCCCCGTGAATCGCTTCTCGATGTCCGGAAGGAACGATGCGGTCAACGTGCCGATGATCTGCTCGGCATTGGCAAACCGCTCATCCACGTCCGCCTGGATGCGCACGCGGCGCGTACCGTCCTGTCGGCCGATGGCGGAATAACCCCGCGTCAGGTGCGTGTCAGCTACTTCGGCGAAGGGAACCTCGCCGCCGGCCGGGGTCCGCACGCGGAGACTGTCCAGCGCCGCCATGCCCCGCCGGTCTTCCTCCGCGTACCCGACCATGACCTTCACTTCCTCATACCCACGCTGGAGGCGCACCGCCTCACCGCCGTAGACGGCCTGGCGCAACTGCCCCGCGAGGTCCGCCACGGTCAGGCCCAGCGCCGCCGCCTGCGGCTTCAACGAAACCTGCAGTTCCCGTTTCCCCGGAACCAGGTCGTCGGTGATGTCAAAGACTCCCGCGAATTCCCCCAGACGCTCCTCCACCGCGTCCGCGGCGATGCGAAGCTGTCCAAGATCATCGCCCAGGAGGCGAATCTCCAGAGGTTTCTCGTTGGGCCCGAGTTCCTGCCGCGTGATGGAGAACGACAGCGCGTCGGGAATCTCCCCGACCGCTTTTCGCCAGTGCTCAATGATGTCCGCCGAGTCCACCCGGCGGAGCTCCGCCGGCATCAGCTCGATGTTCACTTCCGCCAGCCCGCTCCCTCGGACTGGCACGAAATCCGAGAATTCCCCCACGAGCGAATAGGTGTTCGCGATCAGATGCCCCTCGGCTTCCGGGCGAAGCGCGGGATCCTCGTTCAGGCTCAACGCCGCCTGCTCGAGCCGTTCGACAACGTCCCGCGCCAGGCTGACCGGAACGCCTTCCGGCAGGCGGACGCGCGCCTGAAGCGAATTCCCGTCCACGGCCGGAAAGAGCACGAACGGCGTCCGACCGCCCAGGACCAGGCCCGCGCACAGACAGAGCAGCGCCATCGCGGCGCCCAGCACGACAAGTCGATAATGCGCCAGTCGATTGATCAGCGGTGAATAGATCTTGCGGATGACGCCCTCGACATAGTCGTTCATCCTCCGTCGAACCTGCACGCGCCACGACGGAAGCTTGCCTTTCTTGTGCTTGGTCGACCACTCCGCCATGTGCGAGGGGAGAACGAAGAACGCTTCGATCGCGGAAGCGACGATCGTGGCGATCACCGCCACCGGAAGCACGTAGATCAGCTTGCCCATCACCCCGGCCACGAACATCAGCGGCAAAAACATGACGATCGTGGTCAGGGAGGCGTTGAAGACCGGGCTTCCCACTTCCTCCGTTCCTTCGATCGCGGCCGTTTCCGGGTCCAGGCCCTGTTTCTCCCGCGACAGGATGTTCTCAGCGATGACGATCGAGTCATCGAGGACGATGGCGTCGGCCATGATCAACCCGAAGAGGCTGATCATGTTGAGCGTTTGACCCGTGGCATAGAGGAACCACAGAGCGCCGCCCGTCGCCACCGGGATACCCATCGCCACGCCGAACGCCGCCCGCATGTCCATGAACAGCAGCAGGCAGATCATCAGCAGGATCACGCCCTGGACGCCGTTGCCCACCAGCATGTCCAGCCGCTGGTCCACGTCCCGGGACATGTCCGCCCACAGCGTAAGCGTCACGCCCTTGGGCAATGTCGGCCGGATCTGCTCGATGTACGCCCGCACCACGCGGGCGATTTCGCTGATGTCCTCGCTCGGCGTTTTCAGGACATTGACCATCGCTCCGGGCTTTCCGTTGACTCGCCCGAAGACCGGCTCCTCTTCGAATGTGTCACGAACCTCCGCGATCTGCCCCAGCCGCACCGTCGTCCCGTCGGGCCGCGACAGCACCACCAGGTCCTCGAATTCCTGCGCCGACCGGCGCTCCCCGACCGTACGGATGCTGATCTCTTCCTGCTCCGTGCGAATGACCCCCGCCGGCAGGTCGAGACTTCCCTGGGCAATCGCCGCCGTGACGTCCCGAAGCGCCATCCCGTAGCGCTCCAACGCCGCTTCGCTGAGCCGAACGGAGATTTCGTAGTCACGCACGCCGGACAGGCCCACTTGCGTGATCTTGCGATGCGCCAGCAGGTCGCGGCGGATCTGCTCCGCGATCTCCTTGATGGTTTCTTCTGGGACGTCCCCCGAAACACCGACGCTCGCGACCTGGTTGCGAATGACCAGCTCGGTGATGATCGGCCGCTCCGCTTCCTGCGGGAACGTGCGGATCGCGTTCACGCGGTCCTCGATCTCCCGCATCACTTCGGCCACCGGTCGCACCCGCGGCAGGACTTCGATGAGGACCTTGCACGAGTCCTCCTCCGAAAGCGAGGAAACCTCTCCCGCGCCCGAGAGCCCTTCGATCGCCTGTTCAATTTTCAGGCAGACGCGCTGTTCGGCATCCTGCGGGCTCGACCCCGGATAAGGAACCGTGATGAGAATGTGGTCGGTCGCCGTCTCCGGAAACGTCTCCCGAGGCAGTTGGAAACACGCGTAAACCCCGCCCGCGATCATCGCCACGGAAAGCAGGTTGGCGAATACGGGATTCCGTACCAGCGGGCCGATAATGGTTCGATTCGATCGCATCCGTTCCCTGGCGCCGAACGCCGCGCTATGTCTCCATCCAGAACTTGTTCACGCGAATGTCCTCCAGCAGCGCATTCATCCGCCCGTGCAGCGCGTCGAGGACAGCCGCCTCCTGCTCCCGGTCCGATCCCGGAGGAAGTTCGGGCATCATCGCCTCACCGACGTTGATGCAAAAGGGCCCGCGTAGAACCGTTTTTGTTTCATACACTCTTCCGTCGACAACCTCCCGGATCGGCGCCCGCCACATGGCCCGCTTGGGCGCCGCCAGCGCCACGGGAACGATCGGCACCCGCGCCCCACGATAAATCCGCGCGACCCCCGGATAAAACCGGCCAAGCTGGAACAGCTCCTGCGCGTCGCCCTCGGGCGCAATGTACACCGACTCGCCTTTCTCCAGATACCCGACCGCCTTGGACACCACGCTCCCGCGATGTTCCGGCAACGCGTTGATCTGCTCCAGCCAGTCCAGGATCGGCGCCACCGCACGCTTCTGATAGCCCGGGCCGATGACAATGTGCAATGGAGTTCCAAACAGCGGCATCACCCAGAAGGAGTCGTGCGTGCTGATGTGGTTGGTCACGAAGATCTTCGGACCCGCAGGGATGTTCTCCCGCCCCCATACGTGCAGCCGCATGAACACCCGCTGATACACACCGATCGCGATACGGATCGAAGACCAGGCCCAGCGTTTGGAAGGACTCACAACCGGACGCGACCTCAGACGGCATGAACGGAAACGGTCTCCGCCTCGGGGGCGACCACGGCCTCCGCCGGAACGTAACCCGATTCCAGGATCTGCTCGCGGCCCAGCGCCTGGCGATGGTAGGCGCTGAGGCGGGGGAATATCACCTCGGAGGAAATCGATTGCACGAACTGCCGGGCCTGCTCTCCCGCCCGGGCGTGACGCTCCGCGTCGCGCACCAGCGCCACGCATCGATCCGCCAGCTCCGGCAGATCGCCGCGCTCCAGCACGTCCACGCCGCATTCGCCCTCCAGGTTGGCCACGAATCCCTGAGAGCGGAGCACGAACGCCGGAAGCCCGCTCGCCATCGCCTCCACCAGCGCGAGCCCGAACGTCTCACTTTCCGACAATTGCACCAGCGCGTCCGCCTGCTGAAACGCGTCGAGCAGCGCCTGACCTCGCAGGAATCCCGTAATCGTCGCCCCCCAGCGCTGCCGCAGCGTCGCCGCGTACGGGCCGTCGCCCACGAAAACGAGCGCGATCCGCGGATCCCGGATCAACAGCTCGCAGATCAGGTCGAGATTCTTTTCCTTGGCGATGCGTCCCACCACCACGGCCAGCACCCGCCCGTCCGCCGCGTACTTCTGCCGGAACGAGCCCTGCCGCGACGCCGCAGGCTGAAACCTACGTACCGGCACCGGATTCGGAATAACCCGGATCGGTCCCTCGAAGAACATCCGCGCGGTCTTGCCCGCCGTCTCGCTCGGCACGCACATCATGTCGCACTTGGCAAACGCCAGCCGCTCGCACGTCAGCGCCACCTGCAACCCGATCCACCCGCCGAGCCGTCCCGCGAGGCTTTCCCCGTACAGTTTCCCGTAATGCGGCAGGTCCGTGTGATAATACCCCACGACCGGCAGGCCCATCTTCCGGGCGACCGTGGCCCCGGTCACGCCCACCGCTCCCGAGGTCGCGATGTGCACAACTTTCGGCCCCGACAGATTCTGCAGGATCTTGCGGACCGCCGGCCCGGAGAAGTAACCCAGCACCAGGTCCTTGTAGAACGGGTTGCGGAACTGCACGCTGCCCTGGATGGGGATCACATCATGCCCATATTCCGCCCCCTCCAGGTCGTGCCGCTTGGGGCAGACGATGGTCACCCGCACGCCCGGCGTGGACCGCGACCAGTCGAGCAGCATCCGGTAGTAGGACGCCACCCCATTGGTCTCGAAAAAGGTGTCCGTAAATACGACAATATGGAATTCGTTCAACCGCGCCATCGGGGCAGTATCCTAGCGGCGATCGAAGGTTACGCAACGTAGTCCGCCCTGAGGACCCCGTTTCAACGCCGTAACGCCTGAACCCGCCTCATCGTCCTCGAGACGCCGAAGGCATTGAACATTTCCAGGCCGAACGCGAGAATGGTCCGTTCCCCCCGCAACGGATTGCGGGTAGGGGATAACCCCCGGCGATACCCATTCCGACCATGACCCTCGCGCTCGAGCTCGAATCTCCGCCTCGACAAGCCAAGACGCGCATTCGCGGGCCTCGACCCACCCGGAGATCCGCTACCGTCCTGGCGCCGCTGACCGCGGCCCTTGCCGTAACGCTGATGCTGCCCTGCCTCCGGGCGGGCTGGGAGGGCGATGACATCATTCATCGCCTGGTGATGACCGGTCCGACCCTTGCCTCCGAACTGGCCATCCCTAACCAGAACACGCCCACCGGGCTCTTCACCTTTCTCGACGGTAAACCATTAACCAACCATAGGTTGCGCGATATCGGCATCGTTCCCTGGTGGACCCATCCCGACGTGAAATCCAGCTTCCTGCGACCACTGGCGTGGGCAACGCACTGGCTCGATGATGCCCTCTGGCCGAACTCCGCCGTGTTGATGCATCTCCAGAGCCTGTTCTGGTACGGTTTCCTGGTCCTTTTCGCAGTATTGGCTTATCGCGGATTGCTCGGCTCCGGCCCCGGCCTGCTCGTCGCCGCGCTGCTCTTCGCCGTGGACGACTCCCACGCCACGCCCGCGGGCTGGATCGCCAACCGCAACGCCGTCCTCGCCGCCATGTTCGGCATCGCGACCCTGTGGGCCCACATTCGCTGGAGACGCGACCAGAGCGGGCTCGCCGCGGCCCTTGCCCCGATCCTCTTCCTCGCCGCGCTGCTCTCCTCCGAGGGGGCCGTTACCGCCGGAGCATTCCTGCTGGGCTACGAGATTTTCCTCGGGCGGCGATCCTGGGCTTCGCGCCTCATCGCCCTGGCACCGTACGTCCTCGTCGGCGCCGCTTGGCGGATCTCCTGGTCGTGGATGGGCTTCGGCAGCGAAGCCATGGGCCTCTACACCGATCCGGTGCGCGACCCCGGAGGATTCCTCGCCGCGCTACTCCACCGCGCCCCGGCCGTCCTCCTCAGCGCTTTCGGCGGCGTCCCCGCCGAGACCGGCGCATTCCTCAGCCCGTCTGTGCAGACCGCGCTCTGGATCGCCGGGATCGCCCTCACGGCCGTCCTGATTCTGGTGATGATTCCGCTGCTCCGCCGCGACGCCGCCGCGCGGTTCTTCGCCTTCTCCACCCTCGCCGCGATCGTGCCCTGTTGCGTCACCATCCCCTCGGACCGCAACCTGCTCTTCGTCAGCTTCGCCGCGCTGGGGCTCATCGGGCGGTTCGTCACCTCGGCACTGGGGAGCACCCGCGCGACGATCCCGCGCTTCCGTGTGAGTTGGCCCGCGACGACGGTCGCGGCGTTGTTGGTGCTCGTACACGGGCTTATCGCCCCGGCCGCAAAGCCCTTTCGCGCCGCCATGCCCCTGGGACCGCAGCGCATCACCGGGCAGCTCGAAGTCGGCGCAGCGCTACCCAACGACGTGGAACACAAGGACGTGATCATCGTCAATCCGCCGAGCGCCTTTCACATCGGCTATCTTCCCGTCCGCCGTGCCTTGGCGGGCGACCCGATCCCCGCCCACGTTCGCGTCCTCGGATCGAGCATGGACGGACTGACCCTCAAGCGACTCGACGAGCGCACGCTGGAAGTCACGCCCGAAGGCGGCTACCTGAGGAGTCCCTTCGACCGCGTCTTCCGCGGTCCGCAGGTCGCGTTCAAAGGGGGCGAGCACATCGAACTTCCCGGCGTGACGATAGAAGTGGGAGAACTGAACGGCGAGGGCCTCCCCGCGTCGGCCACGTTCCGTTTCTTCCGCCCGTTGGAAGACGCCTCGCTCCTGTGGCTTCAATGGCACGACGGCCGGTTCGTTCCCTTCACCCCGCCCGAAGTGGGCAAGAGTGCCACTCTTCCGGCACCTGTGCCGAAGTGGTAACGTGGGTATCCGCGTGGTTGAGTTTGTCATTCGCGAGAATCGAAAGTCCCGCAGGGTTCGCCATGCGGACCATCTTCGTAGGGTGCGTCCCCGACGCACCTCTTCTGAGCCGCAGGCTTTTGCCTGCGCAGTCCGTCGGAGTGGGGGGCCGTCAGAATCGGAATGAGTACGGGTCGAAGGAAATGCATTTGGATTGATGCCAAGGAATGCAGAGAGATTTGGAAAGAGAGAATCGCGAGGTTCTTAGCCTCGTACAGGCATTGACAGGCTGTGTCTCGTGGAACATGCGTCAGGTCACGCTCGAATTGCTGCCACAGGGAGGCACTTTCATCCGCTTCGTACTCGAACGCGATGATCCTGACGATCGAGAAGAGATTGACGAGATAGTCGCCGACTTTGCGGACTATGCTGGAGGTAAGGGTGAACTAAGAGTCGAGATAATATGCGATCCTCGACCATTTCGCGAGCTAGAGCAGCCCGGCCGAGTAGTATATTGTCGCAAGGAGAGGTGAAGTTCTCCCAGCCCAAATCCTTGAGCCAGTCCCGTAGGGCCCGCGGTTTGCATGCCTCAATGATGTACCGTCTTTCTTCCGGCCTCTGCCCTCCGACCTTGGGCCATCGCACTCGCAAGCGCGATACGCACCTTGGCTACACCCCGAAGGGGTATAAGATCATAGCCGTGGGCAAGCGCAGCGCCGCCCACGGAATGCAGTGCATTCCAATACACCGACCCCGAAGGGGTCCTACCGGACGCGCCTGAAACGAAGCAACGGTGAACCGGAGTTGTTATCTACCGAATCAACCTCGTTCGACACATGGTCACCGGACTTCAGCTCGTCCGGCCAGCAGAACCCGACATGGACCCGCGCCGTCACCTGCGGCCAGGTACTGTGCAATTCCATGGAGCGCGTCGAGTGGGCGGGGGGAAACCCCGTGCAGGTGCTCTTGTGTGAGCAATGTGGCTGCGCGGGTTGCAACAGCCACGGCTATGTGCAAATCACGCGATTGAGTGACTCGATCATCTGGACACGCCCGGTCTTTGACTCCGACATCGGCGGTGCCTATCGCTGCCTTGATGCGCTCGGAGGAAATGGTGCAATCCACGTTCCCGAGACAATATGGACGGAATGGCAGCAGCGATTTGATTCCCTTCCGGACCTATCCGTATTTCCTCGCACGACGCGATCCGAACTGATCGACGCCTGGTTGCTGGAGATGCCTCCTTGTTATCGCGCTGCCGAGGGCGTTTCGGCTGGTGACCTGACCGTGTCGCCGCTGGCCCGCGCACGACTACTGATCCCGAACGCGCGAGATCGGCTCCTGGCCTGCACTTCGATGGATGTTCCAGCGGCCCAGCGCTTGCTGGATCGGATTCTAAAGTGGGCCGAGAGCGGACCCGCAGCGCCGATAGATGGCGCGATTCGACGTCGTGATGTCGAAATGGAAGCGCTTTATCTCGACGGGCATGGAACCGAAGATTGGCACGCGTTTGCTATCGCGGGTGGCAACGTCTATTTGGCCTTCGGAGCCGACTGGGTGCTTGATCCCCCCGTGACGGACCACTGAATTCGTCCGGCTGCTCCAATCGCTGGCCTTCTGTCCCCGTAAGCGGCCGACCCGACTGACTGAATACGCCAACGTTTAACTGCTATCGAGCAGTGCTCCCTCAGTTTACAACCCTGACATCTTCCGTCCTCGCGCAATATGACGCTAGCCGTCCGTGTTCATAAGCTAATAAGTAACGTGAAAGCCTCGCGCAAAGCGCAGCGCATGTTATCCTCGAGATCGTCGCGCATCGAGATCTGTTCTCAACGACTTTGGTGCCCCTATCGTAGCCGATCGCAATCAAGGCGATCTTGCCTCTGACGCAGATCGTTCGGGGACGACATCCTTGGGCAACTTCGCTCGAATATGCCAGACAGGCGGGGACTCGGCGGTGGATTCCTGCAACAGCAGCGTCCAAATCTGATGGACGCTATCGAAGACGCGTCTGTCCTGCGGAAGCTCTTGTCGGTCCCGCCATGATCCAACCCAAAACGTATCAAAAACAAGTTGGCCTTGCCCTCCGTCGGTTTGCCAGGAGACCGTCAGAATGGCAACGTCATCCCCCGCCCAGGCAACATCGGTTGCGGGAATCGGCAGTTCCGACAGCCGGTTTGCCAGTTCCAGTACATTTCGTGTCTGGGGCCGGATGGGATCTCGTTCAATGGCGTAGGGTGCAACGGCCGCGCCAACGGCTTGAATCGAGTCCTTCACCCAATCGCATAGGACGTCACACTCCGGCCATTGTCCCATATCAACCGTTAAAGCCCGCTTCCAATAATTCGTCACGAATCGCACGCGGCCGTCCTCCAGACGCAATAGAGCGGACGCGAATTTTCCAAAAACTTCGCTGTCTTCACTAATGATGACCCACTCGCGAGGTCGCAAACTGGCTATGCGATAAAGAAACTCATCAGTGTCGTTCACGCAGGAGTCCGCGATCCGGAGTACCTCCGCGCGAAAATCGTCATGAGACGGCAATATGACCCATCGATGAGCATTCTCCGCCGTCAAGACCCAATCAACCGCGGGGGACGCACAGCCGACGCCGGCAAAGACGAGCCACGTCGGGAGAAACATGCAATGCCAGACACATCGAAGCCGCAGAATGCGTCGCTCCAGATGGATACCGCGTTCATTTTGTTTTCTCATTGCTTCCCTCCTTCCGACGCTTGGGCGGGATGTCTGCACCGCCCTCGGGGTCGCATATATCCTCTTTTCTATCTTGATCGCATTTTCGTGGGAGCCGCCCTGCGGACCAAGTTTAGATCCGTTGCCTCGGGCCCCTGCGTGGACTGGGTTATGAAAGCCATCAAGCAAATCATACCGTCGCGCAAACACTCTGCCGCGCGGCGTTTCGACAAGGCGAAGCGTGCTGCAATACTCCAACCCGCTGCCCGACCTTTGGCGTCCCGGGTTCTCCTTACAACCCTGACATATCCCGCCCTCGCGCAATATGACGCTCGCCGTCCGCGTTCATATGCTAATCAGTAACCTGAAAACCTCGGCCAAGGCACGGCCGGGGAGAGGCAGTCCGGCGGACATCCTCCACACGCGTGCCGAGCCGCAGGCTCCAACCGCGCGGCCTCGCGACCGCCGATTGTGATCGACGAACTCGCACGTATCCGAGAAACCCATTGGAAAGGCTCAGCATGACCTCACAACAAGAGAAACAATTCACGGAAGCATTGATGAAACTGGAGACGGCATTGGAGAAACCCGTCATCCCCGGCGAAATGGAGTCGTGGGCCCGTGACGTACGGAACGAGGCGGCTTCCTTCGATCACCTGCTGCGCGAACGCGTGGCCGGCGCCCACGCCGAGCTCTATGCAAGCATCACCGATGAGGATCAGGGCTTGTTTCGCCGCGTCGAGCAGTTGCGACAGGAGGATTTCGACATCCGCAACGCCTACGACGCGTTCCTTTCCGAGGCGTCCACGTTGTGCGAGAATGCTTCCCGGGCCGAGCCGCAGGAGGCACCGGCAGAAAGTCGTATAGCCCAAATCAGTGACAACGGCTTGGCACTGGTGATCCGTATCCGCAAGCAGGAACTGGCGCTGCGGACGTGGCTGGTGGAATCGGCCTTCCGCGACCGCGGCGTGCAGGATTAGCGCTCGTTCGAAACCAGATGAGTGATGCGATCATAACCATTCGCCGGGCCGCGAGTTACGACCACGAGGCCATCACGCGTTTCAACATCGCCATGGCCCTGGAATCGGAGGGAATGAGGCTCGATCCCGCGACGGCCGGGGAGGGCGTCCGTGCGGCGCTGAACGATCCGCAGCGCGCAATCTATTATGTGGCAGAACTTTCTGGCAGCGTCGTCGGCCAGACGATGGTCACGCTGGAATGGAGCGATTGGCGCAACGCCTTCTTCTGGTGGATTCAGAGCGTCTACGTCGAGCCGACCGCGCGGGGCAAGGGCGTGTTCCGGGCCCTCCACACCCATATCCGCGACGAAGCCAAATCAAGCTTAAACATCTGTGGTTTAAGGCTTTATGTTCACACCGGGAATCGCGGGGCGCAGGCCATCTACCGTCGCCTGGGGATGACGGAATGCGACTACCGGCTGTTTGAGGAGTCGTGGCCGCGTGGCGGTCGAGCGTCAGTCTGAGTTTATCTGATAGCTTTCCGCTTTACATTTGAGTGTGTCCATAAACGGGCGCTTGCCCGGCGTCGCGCTCGTTTTCGCGCATTTTTTGAAAAATAGAATTGTCTTGACAAATTTTTTTGTCAAGACTAATTTCCCTGTCATGAGTGCTCTGCCGGTTCAGATTCTCGACTCCGTTGACCAGGCCGCCGCGCTGATGGACCCGGCCAGAATTCGACTCTTGCGCGAACTGCGCGAGCCGGATTCCGCGTCCGGATTGGCCAAGCGCACGGGTCAACCGAGACAGCGACTTAACTATCACCTTCGCGAACTGGAACGCGTCGGACTCGTGAAGCTGGTGGAGGAGCGGCGCAGGCGAAACTGCACGGAGCGCATGTACCAGGCGACGGCGCGGGCGTACCTGGTCAGTCCGGAGGCGCTTGATCACTTTGGGCGGGAGCCGGAAGTCGTTCAGGATCGATTCAGTTGGGCGTACCTGGTGAGCCTGGCCGCGCGAGCGGTGCGCGATCTGGCGGTGCTGCGTCGGCGGGCGGATCGCGCGGGAAAAAAGCTGGCGACGCTGGCGCTGGATGCGGATGTGCGGGTGGCTTCGCCAAGGGAGCTCACCGAGATCATGGAGGGGCTGACGGCAGCCATCCAGGCCCTGGCGAAGACGTACCACAATGAGAGCGCGCCGGGCGGGCGGACGTTTCGGGTGATGGTCGGGGCGTACCCCGCGATCACGCGCGACGAGGAGGAGAGCGAAAACGAGGGCGGCGATGAAACGGCGCCCGCAACCCAGAGGCCGGAGGAGAAGTGATGAGTGCGAGTGCGAAGCCGAGAACGTTCGAGATGTCGCTGGATATCGCGGCGCCCGTGGAGGATGTATGGAAGGCGTTGACGGAAGCGAAGGAACTGACGCGATGGTTTCCGCCCGAGGCGCGGGTGGAGCCGGGAGTGAACGGTTCCGTGTATCTCGCCTGGGGTGAGCAGGCGCCGTTCGTCTGGAACTGCAAGATCACGGCGTGGGAGCCGAATCGGCACGTGCGCTGGTCGGAGGAGCTTCATCCGGGCGGGGACAAGAGCCGCGCGGCCGTGCCCGTGAGCATGGATTTTCACCTGGAGGGAAAAGGCGGGTCGACGGTGCTTCGGCTGGTGCATTCGGGATTCACCACGGACAGCGCGTGGGACGCGTACTTTGACGGGATCAGCCACGGCTGGGCGTTCGAGCTGCGTTCCCTCCAGCACTACGCGGAGAACCACTTCGGGCAGGATCGGCGCGTGGTGTGGGTGCGGACGCCGGTGGCGGAGAACTATGCCGGGGACACGGCGCGGCTGATCGGCGAGAAGGGGGCGGTGCTTCGCGGGCGCCTGGAAGGGCTCAAGGCGGGCGATGGGTACGAGGTCGAGCTTGTCGATGGTGACGACACGTTGACACTCAAGGGCCGGGTCGTGCGGATCGGGCTGCCCCGGATTTTCGCGGGTACCGTGGACAACCTGAACAACGCGCTTTTCCGCTACGAGGTGGAGACGTGCGGGGGAACGGGGCCGCATGCATGGTGGTGGCTGGCGACGTACGGCCTGCCGGAGAAGACATTTGCGGATGTCGATCGCCGCTTCCGGGCGGCGGTGGAGCGTGCGTGTCCGGCGGGGGTGAAGTGAATGGGGAATGCGGAAGGAGCGGTTCGTCCGCCCGCTGGGCGGAAGGGAGGAGGCACGGAGCCACGAAGCCACGGAGGCACGGAGGCACGGAGGCACGAAGGCACGGAGGAAGAGGACGGCACCCGTTGAAGAGGAGCGTCGGGGGACGTGACCCACGGTGACGAGAAGAGGTGCGTCGGGGACGCACCCTACGAAGATAGTCCGCACGGCGGACCCAACGCGGAAGAAGAGGTGCGTCGAGAGGCGCCGTGCCGTTGACGAGGCGATTCTTAAATCAACCAGGGGGTGAACCTGATGTCGTCGAGTAACCGTGCGTTTGAGATGAAGGTCGAGATTGATGCGTCGGCCGAGGACGTGTGGAAGGCGCTGACCGATGCGAAGGAACTGGCGCGCTGGTTTCCGCTCGAAGCCCAAGTGAAGCCGGGGCTCAATGGCTCGATCTTTCTCTCGTGGGGGCCGAACTGCCAGGGAACCGGGGAGATCACCGCGTGGGATCCGCCGCGACACTTCCAGTGGACGGAGCCATCGCACCACTTCGAGTGGACGGAGTCGTTGCCTCCCGGTGAGGGAGGCAAGGTGGTGCCGGTGTGCGTGAATTTCTACGTCGAAGGCCGCGGCGGGCAGACGTCGGTTCGGCTGGTTCACTCCGGAATCGGTGCTTCGGAGAAGTGGGACGCCTACCTGGATTCGATCACGCGCGGGTGGAAGTTCGAGCTGCGCGGCCTGCGGCATTACCTGGAACACCATCGCGGAAAGGACCGCGACGTGATCTGGATTCAGCGGCGGGTGCGCGGGGAGGCGAGCGAGATTGCCGCGAAGGTGATCGGGCCACAAGGCGGCATTCTACGGGGAGAGGTGTCGGGGCTGGGGGAAGGTGACCGGTACCGGCTGTCGGCTCCCGATGACGCGTCGATCGTGTTTGAGGGCGAAGTGCGGGTGAACGGTCTGCCGCGGTCGTTCTGCGCGACGGTGGAGAACCTCAACAACGCGTATCTGCGGTTCGAGGTCGAGGGCGGCGGGGATGAGAATGAGGTCTGGCTTTGGTTGTCGACGTACGGCGTGGATGCGGCGACGCGAAGCGCCATCGAGCGAGCGTGGCGATCGCGGATTGAGGAGTTGATGCCTGAGGAGTGAGTTGAAGAGGTGCGTCGGGGGACATACCCGACGATCAAGAGAAGAGGTGCATCGAGATGCACCCTACTGGAAGTTCCTGCGGCCTGATCCCCGACTACAGGCCGCAGGAACTGTCCGCGATGCCGTTGCCGCTGTAGCAGCGCATGAAGGCGGCCGCTTCCTTCAGATCGAGATCGCCGTCGCCGTCGCCGTCGGTGTGGAAGCAATCCGGACTGAGGGCGACGCCGGGCCCGCCCATGCAGAAGTTGAAGAGTTCGTAGTCGTCCTCGGCAACGTGCTTGCTGAGGTTGAAGTCCCCGTAGGCGAAGGGGATGGGGTCGGAAACGAGGAGGAAGCCGCCCGAAATCTGGGGGACCGGCGGGTCCGGCGCCAACATGACATTCCGATTCGCAAAGAAGTTCATGCCGAGAATACCGTCAATGTCAACACCGCCCGGCCCTACATCAATGTCGAGAACGATGAACGGGGCCTGCGAAAACTCAAGCGCACCGCCCAGGGCGTTGATTCTCACGTAGTCGAGGAAGTAGGCGGGGATGTTCGTGGCCAGGCCACCGATTCCACACACGTCGACGGTGAAGTCAGGCGTAAAAGGCAGGCTGAGTTGGGCTGCGAAGTTGCGCGTAATGACCGAGCTTTGTGCGCCCGTATCCACCAGTACTTTCATGGGGCGAGCAGGGTTATCCGGGGTGGACGGTCCCTCTCGTACGAGCAATTCCAAGTAGAAGCCACCTCCGGCCGGGAGAGACAAAGCAGTTGGGGACAAGAACGTCGGGGTAAAGGGGATCGCGTCTTCATCGAACGGATCGGGAAAGTAACTCGCGGTTGTAATGAACAGGCCGATGGCGCTCTCAAGGTCCAGCCCAATTTCGCGCGTAAACTCATATTCAGGCGACGGCGGTGGATCAAAGATGTCGAAAATGTGCACGTCAGGGCTTGTATAGGTCTCGCCTGCCACCGTGACGGAGCGCGGTGACTCCACAAGAATGGCGGTATTATAGAAGGCAATAAATGGCATGCCGATTAAGGCGCTTACAAGCTCTCCGAACCCGCAATCAATCGGCGGGGCGGCTAATCCGCAGACGTTTGAGTGACCTACCAACGCAGTAGTATCCAGAGTGTCGGGTGCGGTTACGGCGGAGAGCCCAGCGGCAAAAAACCCGATGGGCATAGTGACGTATCCGACATCGGTCCCACTTATGCCTGTCAGGTCAATAGGATTGGAGGTAAGGTTCTCGCCGGTGAGTCCCAAGCGCTGGGCCGCGCTCCCGGCAACAATCGTCCCGTCCGCCCCACTGTCGAGATAACCCACGACGAATTGCGGATAGGCGAACGGGTTAAGCGAATTCCCGACGTAGCTGGACTCCAGCTGGTGGCCGTATTCGTCGGCTCCGACGGGCATGCGAGCGTCGGAGGTCGCGACGGCCACGAGCGGAGAGAATCCGGCGAGGCGGGGTTGGGGATGCGGCAGGGGCGTGGCGAGGGGGCTTGACCCGGCCAGCGGCGACTTCTGCGGATCCCAGTGAATGCCGACGATGGTCTGCTTCCCGCCGAGGCGGATGTTCACGTCACGAGATTTCGAAGGCGCGTCGGCGGCAAATGCGGCGGCGCCGGGCAGACACAGCGCGGCCGTGGCGATCGCCGATGCGATGCTGCGGCGGACTCTATTGTCGAAACTGCGGATTGCGACCCGCATGATGCTCCCTCCCGGTTGCGGCGGGCGCGAGGCGCGGCCGAGGGGCGCTCGCGACCGTGTTATTGTAGGGCTGGACCAAGCGTCCCGTCCGGGTTATCGCTCTATTTGCGTTTTGGGGCGGGTTTCAAGGGCTAATTCGATTCTCATTGAAAAGTGAACGCTCATGCTTGGATCGATGACATTTCGGGGCGGGGTCTGGGTGATACCGGCGATGCTGGTGGCGGTGGTGGTGGCCGGAGGGTGCGCCTCGGCGGATCGGGGTACGGCTGCGGCGAAGGAGGCGAGTGTTTGGCCGGGGATCAATGATCCGTACTTCGAGGACCCGAGCGTGGAGACATGGGCGCAGCGGTTCGAGGTGGAATCGCGGGAGGTGTACGTCCAGCGTGGGGCGATCGTGGCGGCGATGGGGCTCAAGCCGGGGATGGAGGTGGCGGACATCGGGGCGGGGACGGGGGTGTTTACGTGGATACTGGCCGAGGAGGTGGGAACGACGGGGCGGGTTTATGCGGTGGACATCATTCCGGAGTTCGTGAAGCACGTGGGCAAGGAGGCCGGTCATCGCGGCATGCCGCAGGTGCAGGGCGTGCTTTGCAGCGATGACGACGTGGAGCTTGCGCCGGGGACCATCGACGCGGCGCTGATCGTGGATACGTACCATCACTTCGAGCATCCGTTGTCGACGATGCGTTCGCTGCATCGGGCGCTGCGTCCCGGGGGCGAGGTGACGGTGGTGGACTTCCGGCGGGTCGAGGGGGAGAGTCGGGCGTGGGTGATGGAGCACGTTCGCGCGGGGCGGGAGACGGTGATCGCAGAGATCGAGTCGGCGGGGTTCACATGCATTGATGACGGGTCGAAGTCGGGGTTTCTCGAGGAGAACTACCTGATCCGGTTTCGGAGGGAGTAGAGGGATTTCGGCATTCGCCGGAAGGAAGAGGCCGGGTGGGCAAGCTGTTGGTGCATCGAGATGCGGCCTACCGGCTCGAGAGCAGTGGCACACCGCAAAGCCGAAGAGCATGCCCACGAGGCGTGGGCATGGCACCCGAGGAAAAGGTGCATCGAGATGCGGCCTGCCGCTAGAGCTGGGGTGACAGGAGCTTGGCAGTCCCGTCGCGAAGGCGCTTCCACATGGGGCGGGTGTCCATTTCCTCGAGGGTTACCTGGTGGCATTTCGCGGCGTCCTCGTCGAGCCAGGCGGCCATCTGGCGGGCTAATTCCACGTCATAGGCTTCCACGTTGAATTCGAAGTTGAGTCGGAAGCTGCGGCGGTCGAGGTTGGCCGAGCCGAGCAGGACCCAGCGTTCATCGACGACCATGAGCTTGGTGTGGACGAAGGGCGGGGGGCGGAGGTAGACGCGGATGCCGTGTTCGAGGAGCTGCCAGAGATAGGCGTCGGCGGCCCAGCGCATGAAGATGCGGTCCATGTGGGAGGGGAGCAGGAGGGAGATGTCGACGCCGCGGAGGGCGGCGGTGACGAGGGAGGAGACGAGGGAGGAGGTGGGGACGAAGTAGGGGGTGGTGATACGCACGCTGGAGCGGGCTGCGGCGAGGGCGGATTCGAGGAGGAGGTGGATGATCTGGAAGTCCTCGTCGGGACCGCTGGAGATGCCGCGGCAGAGGGCGGGGCCGGCGTTGGGGAGGGCGTTGAAGTAGCCGTCGCCTTCGAGCGTTGTGCCGGTGGCGGTGGCCCAGTCCTCGATGAAGGCGTGTTGCAGCTCGGCGACGATGGGTCCGGTGAGGCGGAAGTGGAGGTCGTGGACGCGGCGGGGATCGCTGCGGTGGGCGAGGTGGCGCTTGGAGATGTTCATGCCGCCGGTGAAGCCGGTGCGGCCGTCGACGACGAGAATCTTGCGGTGGTTGCGGAGGTTCAGTCGGAGGCGTCCGAGGGGGAAGCGGAGGGGGTAGAAGGCGGCGACCTCGGCGCCGGATTTTTTCAGGCGGCGTCCCATGCGGGAGAAGACGCCGAGTGCGCCGATGCCGTCGATGAGCACGTGAACGCGGACGCCGCGATGAGCGGCTTGGTCGAGGGCGTCGGCGAATTCGTGCCCGACCTCGTCCCAATCGAAGATGTAGCTGGTGAGGGTGATGGTCTGCTCGGCGGAGGCGATGGCCTCGAGCATGGCGGGGTAGGCCTGTTCGCCGTCGAAGAGGGGTTCGATGCGGTTGCCGGGTACGAGGGGAAGGCGGGTGATGCGATCGGAGGCAAGGCGAAGGCCGTCGAGATGGGCGACGCTGTCGAAATAGACGTCCTCGTCGCGATCGTATTTGGCGGTATTCTCAAAAAAGAAGGGACGGTCACGACGGCCGAGATGCTTGAGGGCTTTGCGCTCGACACGATTGATGCCCACGACCCAGTAGAACCAGGGACCGACGATGGGAAAGGTGAAGCTCAGCAGCACCCAGATGAGGGCGCTGCGGGAGTCGCGCTTGAAGACGACGGCGTGGCCTGCCGCCCAGAGGCCGAGCGTCAGCCAGGCGATGGTGAAGATCCAGTAGCGCAATTCCTCGGACATCGGGAGGGGAGTCTACCGGCGCGCCTTCGCGGTGGTCCAGCGCGATCAGCCGGTGGTCGAGATGCCTGACCAGACGACACCGGCGACCATGCGCAGCGCCGCGGCCGCCAGAAGGATGAAGAAAGCGACCTTGACGAACCTGAGCGGCAATCGGTGGGTGAGTCGGGCCCCGAAGAGACTGCCGAGGATGGCGGTGGGAATCAGGACGGCGGCAAGCTGCAATGGAGAAGTCCAGTCGGAGTGATCGGTGGCATAGGCGAGGTTCTTGAGCGTGGCGCCGACGGCGCTGGTGGCGATGATGAGGGCCGCGGAGTTGGCGATGGCGCGGCGCAGCGGGATGCTCAAGAGGCGGCGCTGGAGGGGGACGGCGATGATTCCGCCGCCGACGCCGAGGAGGCCGGCGATCAGACCGGTGGGTACGGCGACGATGGCCGCTTCGCCCCAGCGGATTCGCGGGCGGCTTTCATCGGGTGACCGCGTCGAAATGTCCGCTCGATCGTGGGCGAAGAGGCGCGAGAGTTCGTATGCGGAAACGGCGATGAGGAAGATGCCGAACAGGGCCCGCAGGTATACCTCACGATCGCCTGCGAAGATGGGGAGTTCGCTGAGGAACACGCCGACGACCACGGCCACGAGGGCGGAGGGGACGATCCGCAGCACGGACCATCCGTCGAGCGCTCTTGCTCGTCGATGCTGGTAGACGGCGGGAACGACAACGAAGAAGTTGAGAATCATCGCGGCGGCCTGGTAGCGGTGCTGGTCGGGGCCGAGCACGAAGGTCAGCGCCGGAATGGCCACGATGCTGCCGCCCACGCCGAGCATGCCTCCGACCGTTCCGGTCAGGAGGCCGATGAGCATTTCGATGGTCAAGGTCCAGAACAACGAGCTACCTCTGTCGGGTGCATGGGGTTCACAGGATCAGCATGGCATCGCCGTAGCTGAAGAAACGATACGCGTTTTGGATTGCGTGGCGATAGGCTCGCCTGGTGAGCTCCACGCCGGCCAGGGTCATCACGAGGGCCAGGAGTGTGCTGCGCGGCAGGTGGAAGTTCGTCAGGAGCACGTCCACGGCTTTGAAGCGGTAGGGCGGATGAATGAACAGCGCGGTCGAGCCGTGAAGGTCGATCACATCGTCGGATTTCAAAGCCTGTTCCATGGAATCTGCCACGGTTTCCAGCACGCGTGCACTCGTGGTCCCCACAGCCACGACGCGACCGCCACGTGTCCTGCATGCTTGAATCGCCCGCAGCACGTCGGCGGAAATCTCGTAGCGTTCGCTGTGCATCTGGTGCTGTTCGATCCGCGAGGTCGTTAGTGGTTTGAAGGTCCCGACACCGACGTGAAGGGTCACGCACACGGAATCGATGGCGCGGTTGTTCAGCTCGGAGAGAAGCGCCTCGGTGAAGTGCAGCCCGGCGGTGGGTGCGGCGATGGAACCGGGATGGCGGGCGTAGACGGTCTGGTAGCGCGAGCGGTCCATTGCGTCCTGCTCGTCCGGCTCGGTTGAACGGCGGATGTAGGGGGGTAGGGGCGTACCACCGACGCGGGCGAGGGTAATTTCCGGCGGATCGGTGACGTCGAGCTCGACGCGCCAGTGTCCCTCGCCAAGGCGGGCGAGCAGGCGCATGGATGGCGAGGGAGTCACCGCGGAGACGAATTGAAGAACTTCGGCTTCGCGCAGCCGGCCGCCGCCCTGGAGCATGACCCGCCATCGGCCGGGGGCTTCCTCTTCGACGAATAATCCCGGCAGCCGCCCGCCGGTTTGCCGTTTGGTCAGGAATCGGGCCGGCAGAACCCGGCTGTCGTTCAGAACCAGGAGGTCGCCAGGGGAAAGCAGTGCGGGCAGATCGAGGATGGACCGGTCGAGCAGATCGCCGGTATTGCGGTTAACAACGAGGAGGCGGGCGTCCTCGCGACGGGCGGGCGGATGCTGGGCGATGAGTTCGTCGGGCAGGACGTAGTCGAGATCGTCGATGCGAAACGTCTCCGCGGAGGTTGAATCGCCTGAGGGTGATCGCGGAGGCGCGTGGTCCATGATGCGAGGTTGTGGGGGGATGGCGGTCCGGCGTCAAGGGAGGGCTCTCGCGTACGCGTGGTCGATGGTCCGGCGCCATGCTACGATCGGCCGGCATGAAGCGGTGGGTCAACATCCACAGCGGGCCCGTGGCGTGGCTGATTTACGTGCTGGTGCGGTGCGTGATCGCGCTGATGCAGTGCTTTCCGATCGAGTGGAACCTGCATACGGCGCGGCTGCTGGCTCGCTGCTGGGCGGCGATTATGCCCCGCCACCGTGAACGGGCGGTCCAGCACCTTCGCATGGCGTACGGATCGTCTCTTCCGCACGGTGACATCGAACGACTGGCGGATGCGTGCCTGGCGAGCACAACGATGTTCGCCGTCGAGGTGCTGTGTATGCCGCGTCGGATCACGGCCTCGACGTGGGCGCGCTACGTGCGACTGGTGAACTTTGAGGGACTGCTGGAGCAGATTGTCAGCGGGCGGGGGTGCATTCTGGTTACGGGGCACTATGGCTCGTTCGAGTTGCTGGGGCACGTCATGGCGGCGCTGGGGTTGCCAGTGACGGCGGTGATGCGTCCGCTGGACAACAAGTATCTGAACGGTTGGCTGGTGCGGACGCGGCGGCTGCGCGGGCTGGAACTTCTCGACAAGAAGGGCGCGGCGTTGCGCTCGCGGACGGTTCTCGAAAACGGGGGGATGATCGGATTCATCGGGGACCAGGACGCGGGGCGCAAGGGGGTGTTCGTGGATTTCTTCGGGCACGCGGCGTCGACCTACAAGTCGATCGGGCTGCTGGCGATGGCGACGCGCCGCCCGGTGGCGATCGGATGCGCCCGTCGCGTGGGGTGGAAGGCGCAGTACGACTTCGTGGTGCAGCGGGTGATCATGCCGGAGGAGTGGGAGGCGCAGGATGATCCGCTCCGGTGGATCACGCAGGCGTACACGGCCGGTATCGAGCAGTTCGTTCGTGAGGCGCCGGGGCAGTATCTGTGGATCCACCGCCGATGGAAGACGCGTCCGAAAGCGGAACGAAGCGGGCGGAATTGACCATTTTTCCGCACGAATCTAGAATCCGACCCTGCTGCGGGGCTGGGGGCCACGGGTTGCGGCGGC
Organism: Phycisphaerae bacterium; assembly: GCA_024102815.1. Lineage (NCBI taxonomy): Bacteria > Pseudomonadati > Planctomycetota > Phycisphaerae > Phycisphaerae bacterium. The sequence continues at coordinate 42,723 of JAGFJJ010000058.1, read as the reverse complement.
GCGATTCTGCAACCCATGGTGGTGACGCAGCATCAGAGAGGACGAGTTTCGAGAAGATTTGTCTGTCCCATTTCCGGGGCGCAAAAGGCTTTGTGAACCGACAACCGAAAGGTGGAAAGGTGGCCAATGGCTGGCGGAAACACGCTTCAATTCACCGATCAGAATTTCGAAACCGACGTACTGCAGAGTGAGGCGCCCGTGTTGGTGGATTTCTGGGCGGAGTGGTGCGGGCCCTGCAAAGCGCTGGGTCCGGTCATTGACGAGCTTGCCAACGACTACGAAGGCAAAGTGAAGGTCGGCAAAGTGAACACGGATGAGAACTCGGGGCTGTCGCTGCGCTACTCGGTCAGCGCGATTCCGACGGTGATTCTCTTCCATAAAGGCGAAATCGTGGATCGGTTCGTCGGCCTGAGGAGCAAGAAGGATTTCAAGACCCTGCTGGACCGGGTCGTGTCCGTCTAGGCGGGGATTCAACGGCAGGTTGAGGAATTCGTGTCGAGACATGCGGATCCGCGGGCCCTGGGGCTTGCGGGTCCGTTTTGTTTTAGGGTGCCTTCCGCGGGCGGGAGGGGTGAATCCACGTGTCCCGATAACGGCCGTGACATGTTTTTGCTTTCGCGCTTAGAATGTTCCTGGCAGGGAGGGCGGTCCGGGGACGTTGCCGCCGCTCAGCGAGGGGAAGGCCGTGTCACGCGGATCCATTATGGTTGAGCATCAGAGCAACACGCTGCGCGATCTCGTCCGGCACGTGGGTCGCTACCCGGAAGAGGCGTACCACTTCGTTCGGGAGGGTCTGGGCTTTGCGGCCGAGCGCACCCACGGCGAGGAGACGGAAGCCCATCGCCTGCTTCAACATTATCTTGTCGTTCACCAGTTGGATTGGAACGATCTGATCGCCCAATATCACGCGGGTCAGCTTCCCGAGGGGGTGGTCGGTGCCATCGACGCGGCGGGAGGCTGCGAGAAGCTCAATCGCCATGTCAGCGGGCGGGAGCTCTGTTGGGGGCTTCGCGACTTCGCCGTTCTGCGCTGGGGGATGATGGCCCGCTCAGTGCTGGAATCGTGGAACATTCGCGGGACGAAGGACTTCGGGCGCATCGTCTTCGGGTTCATCGAATTCGACATGATGCAGAAGCAGGATTGCGACCGGATCGAGGACTTCGACAGCGTATTCGAATTCGGCGAGGCCTTCGATCAGGCGATCTGCCTGGACAAGCCGAATCTCGGGCCTGACGAGGGCGAACCGGAGGAGTCCTAATCGCGATCGGAGCGGTCCGTGGGGGTAGCCGCGGCGTGGCTGTGCTCGTGTTCGTCCCGGGGGCGGTCGCTGCGCCGATCATCCGGCAGTTGCTCGACGCCACGGGATCGGGAGGATGACGAATCGGGACGCTTGGACTCCGTGTCGATGTCGTCCTGGACGTCGCGGATGCCGCGCTTGAATTCCACGATGCTCTTGCCGACGGAGCGGGCCACTTCAGGGAGGCGGCGGCCGAAGAGCAGCAGCGCCACGATGCCGATGATGATCCACTCCGAGCCTCCGGGCATCCACACCGCAAGTTCAGGGCAAACGTTCATGACAGTCCGGCCTTACCATTGACGGTGAAGTGAACGTTACGGCCGCCCGTCAAACGGCCGATCGGCGATTTCAGCACTCCCTGTCGGGATCGAACGCCGAGGCGTGATCACCCATCCTGGTCGAAGATTATAGCTCCGTGTCGATTGATACGTCAAAAGACGCTGTATTATCGTCACTTGCAGGGGAGCACTTGGGCCGGTTTCCTTGTCACGCGCCGATCGAAGGTTACAATCCGCCCCGTTCGCAACTGGTTGGGCGCGATCCGCCGCGCTACGTTACTTCCGAAAGGTCATCATGGCGCAACGTCGATTTCTGGTCACGGCCGCGCTTCCCTATTCCAACGGGCGGCTGCACGTAGGGCACATCGCCGGTGCCTATCTTCCGGCGGATACCTACGTCCGATATCTCCGCGCCACGGGTGCGGACGTTCGGTTCATCTGCGGCTCGGACGACAACGGCGTGGCAGCACTGAAAACGGCGCGCGAGGAAGGTCGGCCGGTGGAGGAGCTCACGGCGGACTACAATCGGCGCCAGCTTGCGGACTTCACGGGGCTGGGCATCGAGTTCGACATCTATGGAGGAACGCACCAGCCGGACTACGTTCGCACGCACGAGCAGATCAGCCAGGATTTCTTCCTGAAGATCCACGCCAAGGGGCTGTTTACCAAGCGGTCGGTCAAGCAGTTGTACGATGAGGAGGCGCGGCAATTTCTGCCGGACCGCTTCGTGCGCGGCGAGTGTCCGCACTGCGGGTCGGACAAGGCGTTCGGTGACCAGTGCGAGGGGTGCGGGCGATCGCTGGACCAGATCAGTCTTATCAACCCCGTCAGCGTGATGTCGGGAACGAAGCCGGAGCTGCGCGAGACGATTCACTGGTACCTGCAACTCGACCGCTTGCAGCATCGGTTGTCGGAGTGGCTCTCCGGAAAGCGCGATAGCGCGGGCGGCGTCCCGTGGCGGCCGACGGTGCTGAACCAGTCGCTGGGGCGGATCGAGGCGGAGGGTCTGCCTGAGCGGGCGATGACCCGCGATCTGGAATGGGGCGTACCGGTCCCGCTGGACGACCCCGACGCCAAAGGGAAGTCGTTATACGTCTGGTTTGACGCGCCGATCGGCTATGTCTCATTCACGGCTGCGCTGTGTGAGCGACAGGGCGAGGGGGCGGAGGCGGCCGATCGCTGGTGGAAGGACCCGGACTGCAAGGTGGTTCATTTCATCGGCGAGGACAATATCGTCTTTCACGCCATTACCTGGCCGGCGATGCTGCTGGCGACGCACGATTCGGACAGTCTCCAGGGCGAGCGGGGGGAGTATCAGCTTCCGTACAACGTGGTGTCCAACTCGTTTCTGAACATCAAGTTTCCGGGGCGGGACGAGGAGAAGATCAGCAAGAGCCGAGGGACGGCGGTGTGGATCGAGGACTACCTGCGGGAGTTTGATCCCGACCCGCTGCGCTACTACCTGACGGCCGTGGCTCCCGAGACGGCGCGGACGGCGTTTGACTTTGAGGATTTTCTGGCCCGCAACAACGGGGAGCTGCTCAACGCGCTGGGTAATTTTTTCAATCGCACGATCACCTTCGCCCACAAGTATTTCGAGGGGAAAGTGCCAGACGCGGGGCAGCGGTCAAGCGAGGACGTGGCGCAGTGGGAACGTTGCGGCGCCGCGGTGGAGCGCACGGGGCAGGAGCTGGAGTCGTTCCACTTCAAGGCGGCGCTGGGTGAGGTGATGTCGCTGGCTCGCGCGGGGAACGCATATTTCGACCTGACCAAGCCGTTTCAGTCGCGCAAGACGGACATGGCGGCCTGCGGGCGGGCGATCAACATCTGCCTGCAAACGGCGCGAACGCTGACGACGCTCATGGCGCCGTTCCTTCCGGCGACGGCCGAGAAGTGCAACGGGATGCTGCGGATTCCGGGCGACTATCGTCGGTGGGTCTCGGCGACCGATGAAATTCCGGGCGGCCATGCCCTGGGCGAGGCGCAGATCCTGGTCCGCAAGCTCGAGCCCGAGGAAATCGGGGCCGAGTGATCGGCGGTCCGGGGGGGCCAGGCCGATTCAGGGAAGTTATCTCAGCGACATGAGCACCTTCACGGTCAATCGCCATCCCGGTCCAACGGAGCTACGCAGGTTCGGCTGGGCGATGCTCGGCGGATTCGGCGCCATCGGGCTGATTCTCTGGGTCGTTCCGGGCGTGCGGATAGAGGGTTGGGGCGCGCTGGCGTGGGCCGGTCGCAGTGGACAGCTCGTCGCGCTGGCCCTCTGGTCGCTGGGCATCGTTCTCTGCGTGCTTGGCAACGCTGCGCCGGGTGTTGCCAAACCAATCTATGTTGTGTGGATGTCCGCGGCCGTGGGCATCGGGATCGTGATGTCTACCGTTCTCCTGACGCTGATGTTTTTCGCGCTTCTGCCGATCTTCGCGCTGATCGTTCGCCGCAGTGATCCCATGCGCCGCCGGCTGGAGCCGGGCAGGGCGTCCTATTGGGAATCGTACCCATCCCGGGAGCCGACGCTGGAGCGCATGCGACGGCCTTTCTGACAGCCCGCAAACCGACGCCCACAGCAGAGTGTAACCGTGAATATTCTGGGAATATCCTGCTACTACCACGACTCCGCGGCGGCGCTGGTTCAGGACGGCAAGCTGATCGCGGCGGGCGAGGAAGAGAAGTTCAACCGCAAGAAGCACTACCAGGGTTTCCCGGTTCAGGCCATCGCGTATTGTCTAAAGGCGGGGGGCATCGGCATCGACGAGGTCGATCACATCGGGTTCTACGAGAAGCCGCTGGTCAAGTTCAACCGCATCCTGGAGTGCATCCTGGCGACGTGGCCGCGCAGCTACGCCGCGTGGCTCAAGGCCCTTCCGCTCTGGCTCGGTCATCGCCTGCACATCGGTCGCGAGATTCAGAAGCTGCTCAAGACCGACAAGGACATCCTGTATTGCGAGCATCACCTTTCGCACGCCGCGAGCGCCTTTCTGGTTTCGCCGTTCGAGGAGTCGGCCATTCTGACCGCGGACGGCGTGGGGGAGTGGACCACGACGGCGTGGGGTTTGGGTCGCGGCGCGCAGATGGAGATGATGAGGGAGCTGCGTTTTCCCCATTCGGTGGGACTGCTGTTCAGCGCCATCACGGCCTATCTCGGGTTCCGCGTGAACGACGCCGAATGGAAGGTCATGGGACTGGCCCCGTACGGCAAGCCGAGGTACGTCGACCAGTTCCGCGAGATCGTGGACGTCAAGGAGGACGGCAGCATCCGCCTGAACCTGAAGTACTTCGCCCACACCTACTCGACGACGCGGACGATCAGTGCCGCCTGGGAAGGGCTGTTCGGGCGGCCTGCGCGCGATCCGGAAACCGAGCTCGACGACTTTCACCGCGATGTCGCCCACAGCGGGCAGAAGATCATCGAAGAGATCATGGTCCGCATGGGGAGGCATATTCACCGCGAAACGGGGATGGCGAACATCTGCATCGCGGGCGGCGTGGGGCTCAACTGCGTGGCCAACTGGCGAATACTGAATGAATGCGGGTTCAAGCGAATTTTCGTCCAGCCCGCGGCAGGCGACTCCGGCGGGGCGTTGGGCACCGCTTTCTACATTCACAACACCGTGTTGAATCGGCCGCGGACGTTCTGCATGGAGCACGCCTTCTGGGGTCCGTCGTACTCCGATCGGGAAATCAAGGCGGCGCTGGATCGTCATGACGCGGACTACGATCAGGTTCAAGATGAAGAGGAGTTGTTGTCGCGGACGGCGAGGCTGATTGCCGATGGGAAGGTCGTTGCGTGGTTTCAGGGCCGGTTGGAGTTCGGTCCGAGAGCGCTGGGCGCGCGATCGCTCCTGGCCGATGCGCGCGACAGCAAGATGAAGGATGTTATCAACGCCAAGGTGAAATTCCGCGAGGCATTTCGACCGTTCGCCCCGGCCGTGCTCAAGGAGTTCGCCCACGAATACTTCGATATGCCCGAGGGTATGGACGCGCCGTACATGCTGCTGGTTCCGCCGGTGCGGGCGGACAAGCGGGGGGTGATTCCGGCGGTGACGCACGAGGATGGAACCGGCCGGGTGCAGACGGTGACCGAAAACGAGCACGGATTGTATTACCGGCTGATTCGGAAATATTACGAGTTGACCAGTGTGCCCGTGGTGATCAACACGAGCTTCAACGTGCGCGGCGAGCCGATTGTCTGTACGCCGGATGATGCGTGGCGGACGTTCGTGAACACGGGGATTGACGCGCTGGTAATAGGGGCTTTCATCGTTACGCGGAAGCCGGGCCGGGTGGATTACGATGCGGGTATGCGTCGGAGCGTGGAGCTTGAAACGGGGTCGTTGCTCGATGGTGTTACGCGGTAGATTCTGAGAGGGCTTCCCGGGGAAGTGGGGGAAAGGGGGCAGACAGGGCAGGCGCGTATGGCGAAGCAATCGTTGGTTCGCGAGTTCTTTCTGTTCATCAAGCAGGAAAAGAAGTGGTGGTTGATTCCGCTGCTGGCGGTCCTGCTGCTGGTGGGCGCGTTCCTGGTGTTTGCGTCCTCGTCGCCGTTGGCGCCGTTCCTGTATCCGCTGTTTTAGGGCGGGGCTCCCGGTTGGGGGCTCGCGGACCGGTTCCGGCCTTGACGGCGTCGGGGATCGGGCGCACAATGCCGGGCTCGCTTCGTGGAGGAGCGGAGGCGGGGATCCGGCGCGGGTCCCAACGGGCGGCTTTCAGGGCTGGAATTTCGGAGTTTGTTCCGTGTACGCGATCGTGAGCGACGGTGCCCATCAGTACAAGGTCCACGAGGGCTTGATGTTCGAGGTTCAGCGGAAGGACCTTCCCGAGGGCACGAAGAGCATCGAGTTCGATCGCGTGCTCATGGTCGGGGACGTGGACGGCGGTGCCAAGATTGGGACGCCAACGGTTCCCGGTGCCAAGGTTACGGCGTCGGTTGTCGGCGAGATCAAGGGCGACAAGGTCATCATCCAGAAGTTCCGCCGCCGCAAGGGCTATTCGGTCAAGACCGGCCACCGCCAGCGTTACCTCCAGGTCAAGGTCGACAAGATCGTTTTGTAACGGTCTCTTTCTCCGTGAATTGATCGCCGATCGTCCGGCCGAGTGCTTTGTGCCGGTGCGCAGCGGATGATGCTGATCGCCGCCGGCGGAGCCCGTCTTCCTGCACATTCGCCTTACGACATCCCACCATGGCCAGGTTCGGAGCGCAAGGTCTGGCGCGCACGACGCGGTAGATGCTTTCGTTGCGATCGGCGTCTTTCAGGACAATCAATTCGCCGGGTTTCAGGCGTGCGCTCCGCGCGGTGATGAAGGAAGCACCTCCCGACGAACGGGAATCGAGCCAACCGATCATGTGGATGCGTCGGCCCAGGCGCTTCCAGAACATGCGGCCCGCGGTTGCGATTCGGTCGGCTTGGCGCCGTTCCTTCTGCTGTGTTCCTATCATCATTGTCAGAATCTCCTTTCATCCACGCTTATGGATTCGGCCCACTGCGCGTATGTCGGCAGCGCCGGCCGAGCATGCAAGTGAATAATCAGTCAGGGTAAGTCGGACGGGGCTCGCTCGCGGGCGCCGAAAAATCAGCGTAATTTGGCCTGTGGGCCGCGGATTTACGGGGCGAGGCGCAGGCGATCGGACGCTTCATCGGTGCCGTCCGAAAGCGCAGTATTGCATGCCGGTCACTACCGCCGCAAGGCGATTAATCCTGAATCGCAAAAACATTCCGATACAGGGCGACGCGCTGGATAGAGACTCGCCGGCGATGTGCTGAATGGCAGTGATTGGGAAGTGAGTGGAAACCTTCGACCCGACGCAGCGGGTGCAAGAACCGAGCGGACGAGATGGTTCACGCGCGGGCGCAACCCAAAGCAAAGGCCCGGTTGAGCGACGCGAGATGATTCACGCCGGTCAGCCGGGCCCGGGATTCTCGAGTCAGGACCGAATCAGAAATCCTGGATGTTGCCGTCGCTCATGTCCAGAAAGTTATCGTTTGCGCTTCCGGCTTGCTTCGAAGCCTGGGCGGTTACGGGTGCCGGCGCGTTCCCGCGCTCTCTTGTGCCCGTTGACGACGGCTTGCTCCGGCCGAGCGCACGGCGGCGGACGAGGTTCTTGTCTTTTTGGGAATGCGGTGACCCGGTGTTCGGGGCCTGCTTCTGCAGGGCGTTGCCCCCGACCAGCGTCGCGAGTTCGTTGACCATGGAGCGCACGGCTTCGGCCTGGGCGGCCAGTTCCTCCGCCGCGGAGGCGGATTCCTCGGCGCCCGAGGCGTTCTGCTGGGTGACCTTGTCCATCTGGGAGACGGCGGTGTTGATCTGGTCCACGCCGCGGCTCTGCTCGTCGCTGGCCGTGGCGATGCCGTTGATGAGCTCGGAGACCTTGGCCACGTCGCCGGTGATGGCGCCGAGGGATCTGGTCACCTCATTGGCGACCTGGGTGCCTTCGCGGACGCGGCCGACGGAGTCCTCGATGAGGCTGGTCGTTTCGCGCGCGGCCTGGGCGGCGCGCTGGGCGAGGTTTCGGACCTCGTCGGCGACGACGGCGAAGCCCTTGCCGTGTTCGCCGGCGCGGGCGGCCTCGACGGCGGCGTTGAGGGCGAGGAGGTTGGTCTGGAAGGCGATTTCCTCGATGACCTTGATGATCTTGCTGATCTGGCTCGAGGATTCATCGATGGAGGTCATGGCGGAGTTGAGCTTGCCCATGGTCCGGTCGCCCTCGTCGGCGGCATTACGGGCCTGGGCAGAGAGCTCGTTGGCCTCGCGGGCGCTGGCGGCGTTGGTGCGGGTCATGGCCGCCATCTCCTCGAGGGCGCTGCTGGTTTCCTCGAGGGAGGAGGCCTGCTCGCTGGCGCCCTCGGCAAGCTGCTGGCTGGCGCCGGCCACCTGTCCGGCGGCGTCGTTGACCTGGTCGGCGCCTTCGCGAAGCGCGGTGACGGTGCGCGTCAGGGTGCGGATCAACCCGCGGGCGATGAAGAGGGCGAGGAAGATGCCGATGACGACGGCGGCGACGCCGGTCATCATGATGTAGCGCCCGGTGGACTCCGCGGAAGCGACCAGTGCCTCGTCGGTCTCCGTGTTGGCGTGAATTTCTTCGCGGGCCTTCTTCAGCAAGTCGCGGATGCTCGACAAGGCTGGAGTGGACTTGTGGGTGAAGATTTCGCCTGTTTCCTCCACGGCCCGGACGAGCTGGTCCTCCGCTTCTATGGTGTCGTGAATCTGCGATTTGACATCGTCCAACGCCGGTTTGACGATGTCTTCGTAGACGCGAATGGCCTTGACCAACTGATGCTCGTTCATCAATCTTTCTATATCCACGGCCGCGCGATGCAGGCGCTCGTGCGGTTCGCGGATGGCCTCCATGGCCGTCTTGAACTCCGGAAACGACTGCATCAGTCTTGCAGTGGCGGGGTCACTGAGAAACTTGCCGAACTCGCACCTTGCCGGGTCCATCTGTAACCCGAGTTTGAATTCTGCGTTGTCGGCGAATTGCCTCATGCGGGCCACGGTCTCGTCGTCGGCGTCCTCCACGAAGATGCCGCTGCCCACGATCCATCCCCACGGTGCATAGGCGCGTACGTAAGAGACTTTCTCTGTGGGCTCGTTGGTGGCCGGATGAGGCCAGTAGTAGACGACGAAGCCCTCGTGATCCTTTTCCACCTTTCGGACCATGTTCATGAACAAGGGAGTGCCCTGCGTGTCCGTGATTCCGGTGAGGTCCTGGCCGTCGAGTGCCGAATCGATGGGATGCATGATCATGCGCGGGTGCATGTCGTTCACCCAGACGTAATCGGCGCCGTCTGTGCCGTAGCGCATGGCTTTCAAGGTCGCAAGCGCCCTCTCCTTGCGGACCTCCTCGCTGCCGATGGACTCGTCCTCGGCGATGGCCTCGATAATGGACATCGCCTGGTCCACCGCGTCCTCCCGCCGCTTGGTGTAGCCATTCACTTGGGCTTCGGTGATCAAGGCATGGGTCAGGCCGGCCACCCACTGGATGTGGTCGTCCATTCGATCCGCCAGTATCTGGGCGAGGCCCGGATGCCGCAGTCGATACGTTCGTTCGATTTCAACGGCGGACTCGTGCAGTTGGCGGTGAGGCTCCTCCATGCCGTTCAGAATGGGTGCGAGCGTCGGAAACGACGCGAGCGCTTCCTTTCGGCCCTCACCGTAGAGCCACTTTCCCAAGCCGCATTGATGGTCGTCGGTTTCGAGATGAAGCTCAGAGCTCTCGGCGTTTGTAATGAAGTCGGAAAGTTTGGCCGTCCAGAGCAGGTGATCGATTTCCCGCTGGGCAAGTACGGCATCGAGATGGTTGCCCTTCGTGACGCCCTTCGCATCGTGGAGCAGATGGTCAACGCCGAAGTAGGAGAAGGCCGCCAGTGCTGCCAAGAGCACGAGTACTACCGTGAAGCCCAGGCCGATCCGTTTGCCTATCGTCATGTTCTGAAGGGACATCTGGAGTTTCCTTAGAGAACCGGGGTATTCGGGTTTGTCATGCGGTTGCACACCGGGCGACGGCAGCCGGCCGGTTGCTGTTCGTATCGGAGCGCTCATTGCGGGTCTTTACTACCTCGTTCTTCAGGCACGAGCCCTTGAGCATGGCTGCAAATAAAGAAGCGCGTCGCACGGTGGGGTCGGGGAAACCACCATGCGGCGCGCTTGAGGTCCGAGAAGATCGAACCCGGTTCTGGTGCTAGAACTTGGCCAGCTCCGAATGCTCGCTCATATCCAGGAAGTCCTCACTTTTATCTTTGGGGTTCTCCGTGGCGTGATCGCTGCCCGTCTCCCGGTGCTGCGGTTTCGCGCTGACCTTCGGGTGCAGGCGCGCGGCCAGGGGGTGAATGTGCTTCTTCGGCGCCAGACTCATCGTGGCGTGCCGCGGCCTGCTCATGCCCTGGTCACCCTGCGATCCGCGAACGAGGCCGATCAGCTCGTCGACCAGTGACTTCGTCGAAGCAGCCTGGGCGCTCATTTCCTCGGCGGCCGAGGCGGATTCCTCGGCACCGGAGGCGTTCTGCTGCGTGACCTTGTCCATCTGGGAGACGGCCGTGTTGACCTGGTCGACGCCCTGGGCCTGCTCCTTGGTGGCCTGGGCGATGCCCTTAATGAGCTCGGTGACCTGGGCGACGCCTTCGACGATGTTCTGGATGGCTTCCGTGCCCTCGCGCGACTTGTTCACGGAATTGTCGATCAGGCCGGTGACCTCGCGCGAGGCCTGCGCGGCGCGCTGGGCGAGGTTGCGGACCTCGTCGGCGACGACCGCAAAGCCCTTGCCGTGCTCGCCGGCGCGGGCGGCTTCCACGGCCGCGTTGAGCGCCAGGAGGTTGGTCTGGAAGGAGATTTCCTCGATGACCTTGATGATCTTGCTGATCTGGCCGGAGGAATCGGCGATGGCGGTCATGACGAGGTTGCCGTTGTCGGCGGCGCGGTGAGCCTGCGAGGCGAGATCGTTCGCCCGCTGGGCGTTCTCCGCGTTGGTGCGGGTCATGGCGGCCATTTCCTCGAGGGCGCTGGAGGTTTCCTCGAGCGAGGAGGCCTGTTCGCTGGCGCCTTCGGCGAGCTGCTGGGACGCCGTGGAGACCTGTCCGGCGCCGTCGTTGACCTGCGTGACGCCCTCGGTGAGGCCTTCGATGATGCGGTTGAAGGTGATGGCCGTTTCGCCCAACTCGGCGCGGCTGAAGGACTTGAGGCCCTTGAAGATCTCCTTGAACGGGGCGGTGATCCCACGGGTCAGGACGAGGGCGATGATCACGCTGATGATGGTAGCAATGACCAGGCCGCCGATCATGACCGTCGAGGCCTGCGTCAGATTGTCCTGAGCGCCGTTGGCGATTTCGTCGGTGTGCTCGATGCCCGCCGCAGCAACTTCCTTTGCATGCTTCAAGACTTCCTCACCGGTGGTCGTGCGTTCAACAGCGACTTTTTCAAGCTCCGTCCAATGGGAGAGGAGACTGGTCATAGCGGCTTTGTAGTCGTTGGCGGCCTGTTGTGTGGCGTCGATCCGATCGTGATCGACCTTCATATGGGTAATCTTGCGCAATGCTTCGAACTTCTGATTCATCTGCTCAAAATTCGGAATGGCCTCTTCGATCACCTTGGGATCGCGTTTGGCCTGGGATTTGAAGCAGGCCAGGCGCGTGGCGTTTCCGAGGTCGATGATATCGTTGACGAGCGTGATCTTCTCGAGTCTCTCCAGGAGGACATCCGTTCCCTTGTTTTCAGCGACTTCGGCAGGTGCGGATTCACCGGACTCGGCATGGTGCGTGCCCGATGCGCGAATTTCGGTCATCATGGCCTCGTTCTGGCCGGCCAGGAAGTCGAAACAATTCTTCATGTAAGCCTGGGCCGAGGAGTCAAGGTGCTGGCGGTCGTCTCCGAGTGCTTTGACCTTCTCTTCAGTCTGCTCAACCAGTTCCCGGTACGTCTTGACTCCGTCTCGAAGGTCCTTGACGTCTTGTTTGAGCATCATGAGGTGAGGCGAGTTTTCCGCGAGTTCGCCGGCGACGGTAAGTTGCTTTTCGACTTCGGCCAGAAAGGATTTGCCCTCCTTCAGGAAGCGGTCTTCCTCGGTGAATCCGTATCCGCGGATGTTGTACATGGTCATGAGCGAATTGCGCTCGATCTCATTGGCAACGGCTACTTCGGGAACGTACTCATCGGCGAGCTTGGTGGCGTCGTCCTGGACGCCGTGCATGCTCCACACGGCAAGACCTCCGAGCGCCGAAGACATGACGATCAGAAGGGCGAATCCCCCGATGATCTTCGTACTGAGTGCCATCTTCTTGAACATGGGTTGCCGTCTCCTCAAAGATCGAAATGTGCCGCTCGCTCAGCCGAACCGGCCGTGAATCCGCACGTTTCCTTCCGCCGCGCAAGTCAGCAAATGCCGCCGAGGCCTGAGGTGAAACAGCCCGGAAGTGCGCGGCGGCCTCTTCAACCGCAAGGCGAGGCAGGCCCGGGGAAGATCGTCATCGATCAAGCCCGTCTTCAGCGTGCCTCCGCGGGCCTATCGGCGGGGCTGAACGGGCGCTTTATCTGTATTGGGGGGCGGATTTACCCTCAAGTTAAAGTGGCGACAAAATGGGGCTTTCGGCGCGGTGCCTGTGCGCAACCCGCCTGGGAAATCGAGTCCGCTTGGGCGAGATTTCCGGTCGAAGATCACTCATCCCCTTCGATTAAGTTCCCGAAGAGACACGACACCAGACGTGCATTTTCGCGGCGCCGGCGCCGGCGGCCGGGGATGCAGGAGTCTACACCGACGGATGGCTGACCATGCGACGCACTCGATGGTATTGGGCGCCCGCCGCCATGGGCCTTTTCTTTCCGACGATCGATTCCCGCGCGGATGAACCGCAGCCGGAGAAACCGACCCCGGAATCCGCCGAGGTGACGAAGACCGTGGAGGAGCCGGCGACGTCGGCGGCCGAACCGCCTTACATCTGGCAGGCCGAGACGATCACCGGCGACTGGGGGGGCGCTCGCACGAAGCTCTCAGACGGCGGCGTGGTCATCGAGCTGACCAGCCAGACGCAATTCATGAACAACCTGAAGGGCGGCCTGGAAACGCACAACGGCCACGACTTCGCCGGGACGTACGACCTCAACCTGCTGCTGGACTTCGAGAAGATGTTCTCGCTGAGCGGGGCGGAATTTTTCTTCCGGGCGCACGGCTCGTACGGCGGCGAGGACTCGGATTTCGATGCGGAGAAGATCGGGGGCCTGTTCGCGACCAACAATGATGCCGGTCCGGAAGAGCCGATTTTCGTGGAGAAGTGGTGGTGGCGGCAGCGATTGCTGGATGATCGGATCGAAATCCACATCGGTCGCCTCACAACGGACGACATCTTCGACTTGAACGACGTTACCGGGGGAGAGGACACACAATTCCTGAACGGCGCGCTGGTCATCAACCAGACGATTCCGCATCGCAACGGCCTGGGCGTCACGGCCGGCGTGTGGCCCACAGACTGGTTGAACATCGTCGCGGGCTTCGTGGATGCCGACGCCGGGGCCACGCGGACGGGATTCGACACGGCGTTTCACGGGCCGAATCGGGCGGTGGCGATGGCCGAACTGACTCTGGCGCCGGAGTGGGTCACGACATGCGGCGTATTCACGGGGCATTATCGTTTCGGAACCTGGTATGACCCGTCGCCCAAGGAGCATTTCCGGTGGATTCCCGGCAATGTCGAGGCACCAACCAAGACCGGCGACTTCGGATTTTATTTCGGCGCCGATGAGCGCGTCTCGAGGGAATCGGCGGATCCGGAGGACGAGCAGGGACTCAGCATCGGGGCACGGTACGGTTTTGCCCACGGCTACGTGAACAGCCTGGAGCACTTCTGGTCGATCGGCGCGCACTACGTCGGGCTGATTCCCGATCGTGACAACGACGTCCTGGGATTGGCGGTGGCGCAGGGCCTTCTGTCCAACGACTATGAGCGGTGGGTCGAACCCGAAGCCGGGCAGGAGACCGTCATCGAGACCTACTACGCTATTCACCTGGCACCGTGGTGCGTCTTGACGCCCGACTTTCAGTACGTCGTGGATTCCGGCGGAAAGGACGACGGCGACGATGCATTCGTCTTCGGGCTACGGCTTCGCGTGTTCTTCTGACGCAGCGTCGAAGCACCTGTTCACTAAGGGTTTTCCCGGCGTCAGGCGGCATGTCTAAGGGCCAATCGCGCGGCGCCCGATAATAGAACTGAACTGAGTTGACTGAGATTGATCCGACCGCGGCGAGTGGGAAGTCCGGTTGAAGCACACGTGTTCCTTGCGGGCGAGCAGATGAATCTGAGATGGAACGAGTTGCTGCAACGATGGTGGGTGGCCGGGGTCGCAGGCTGCATGAGTGTGTCGGCGTGGGGGCAGGCCGAACCGAATCCAGCGGCGGGAGATCCTTCGTCGCAGAGCGCGGCGGAAGTTCGAGCGGATGCCTCAACGCCGTCGGCGACGGTGCAGGCGGAACAGCCCAAGTCGGAGGAGACCGGCGGCGCCGAGCCGACGGAGGCTTCGCCCGCGCCTGGCGAATCGAAGTCCGCTCCTGCGTACGACGTCTGGACCGCCAAGCAACTCACCGGTGACTGGGGAGGCGCCCGTACGCAGCTCAAGGAATCGGGAATCGACATTCAGCTGACCAGCCAGACGCAGTTCATGGCGAACATGAAGGGCGGACTGGAAACCGCCAACGGGACGGATTTCGCGGGAACCTACGATCTGACCCTGCTGCTTGACTTCGAAAAGATGAAATGGATCGACGGCGGCACGTTCTTCTTTCGCGCCAAGGGCAGTTACGGCGGTGAAGTCAGCGACTTCGATCGGGAGAAAATCGGCGGGCTATTCCGTACCGACGGCGACGCCGGACCGGAGGAGCCGATCTTCGTGGACAAGTGGTGGTGGCGACAGCGCCTGCTGGACGACCGCATCGAACTGCGCGTCGGACGGCTGGTTACCGCCAAGGATCTCTTCGACGAGAACGCCGCAGCCAACAGCGAAGACATCCAGTTTCTGAACACGGCCCTGGTGACCAATCCCACGATTCCCCACCGCAATGGTCTGGGTCTCTACGCGAGCCTCTGGCCGGTGGACTGGCTGAATCTCCGTGCCGCGGTGGTGGACAACGACGCCCGACCGACACGCACGGGTTTCGATTCGGCCTTCCACGACGAGGCCCGCTTCGCCGCGTACGCGGAACTCGGCCTGGCCCCGAAATGGATTTGCAGGGGCGACATTCTGCCGGGCCATTATCGATTCGGCACGTGGTACGATCCGCGCACCAAGACGGAATATCGCAACACCCTTGGCGGTCTGTTGGCGCGAAGGGTGCAGACCGGCGATTACGGATTCTACTTCGGCTCGGACCAGATGCTCTGGAAGGAGCAGGATGACCCCAAGGACGAGCAGGGACTGTCGGCATTCGCCCGTTACGGATTCGCGCACGAAGACCGCAACCTGTTCGAGCATTTCTGGGCCGTCGGCGCGCAGTATCGCGGGCCCATTCCCGGCCGGGATCGTGACACCGTCGCCTTCGCCGTCGCGCAGGGAATCCTGTCGGACGACCTTCGCCGGGCGACGCGTCCGCGTGCCGACAGCGAGACGGTGTACGAACTGTATTACGCCTATGAATTGGCGCCGTGGTGCGTGCTAACGCCCGACCTCCAGTATGTGGTTAACCCGGGCGGCGACGACAACGACCGGGACGCGTTTGTCTTCGGCCTCCGGCTCCGCGCCAGCTTCTGATGCGAGGAATGCCCGCCGGTTCGCGTGGCTGCTTTTCAATGCTGCGGCGCCGGCAATGGGCTCGATGATGTTCAGGTGATACCGGCTTTCTTGTGGATTCGGGAGAACGTGCGATGGTCAATGTTACAAGAGGTGGCAAGGTGCGACGCGCCATGCTCGCGGTCGCCGTGGCGATGGTGGGCACGACCTTCGCGAGCTGCACGCTCGGCGATCTGCGGAACAACGTGGTCGCGGGAATTCTCGGCTTCGTGGAAGACTACACGGCCGACCTGCTCGGCGAATTCGTGCCGGCACCGGGCGAGTTTGTCGGTACGGCCGATTGACGAAGGAAGCGCTGCGGCGTGACGACCGCGTCGGTCGTCTCACGGAGTGGCTGTATCTCCGTGCGCCACGGGATTCCCTTTTCGGACTCAGGGATATTCCCGGGGCTTGGTCTTTGCGCGCTACCGGTTGCGGAAGGTCGATCCAGCAAAGGGGGATCGTTTCGATATCGTAATCGTTAAGGGTGAAATCCGGCCGTTGGTCTTGCCGGACAGGCCCGCCTGGGGTGCGGGCGCACCCTGGCGTGAAGCGCGTTCTTGCCCTCATCCTCATTGCGGCGGCACTCCCCGTCAACGTCGGTTGCCGCTGCATGTCGGGCCCGATGTCGCACGACACGGCATCGCCGGATCGGGCGGAAGCGCTGGCCGGTTCTCGGGCGGCGCGCAAGGTCGAGGAACGGTTCGGAGGCGTCATCCGTGACGCGTCCTTCGAACACCGCGCGGAACGGATTGCCCAGCGCTTGAGGGAGAGAGCGGTGGATCCGCCACCGCCATGCCGGGTCCGGCTGCTGGATAGTGCCACGCCCAACGCCATTTCACTTCCCGGCGGGCGGATTTACGTTACGCTAGGTCTTTACGAACGACTTCGCAGCGACGCGCTCCTTGCCGCGGTCATCGCTCATGAAATGGCTCATCTTGCCGCGGGCGATCACTTCGCCGAACGGTCCGCCGGGGCGGACGCCGCATTGGCCGTGGAAATCCGCGCGGATGTCCAGGCTGCGCGGTATCTCATTGCGGCAGGTTTTGACGCGGACGCCCTGATCGACCTGCTGGAGATCATCCGTCACGACCAACCCACCTCCTGGGCGGATGCCCGGGTCGCCCGGTTAGCGGCGCTAAGTGGATAATTTCGTCCGCGAACAACGCAAGTCCAGTCGCCTGTGCAAATCGTCCGAAAAAAGACCGTGAGATGTGTTTCTCACCGTTGAAGGTCTCGCTCGCGTATCATCGGGTTTGACCCGTCTGATTCAGGGCGCTACCGTTTCTAGTGAACTAACTTGTCAGAGATACCAGCGATCCAGATTCGGGCCATTCCATGGCGTTGAATCGCTACCTAACCGGAGAGCGCGGCAATGAAGAAGATGGTGACACGCTGCCTGATCGTGGCGATGCTGTTCGGCTCGTCGTTCATCGTTGGATGTCAGTGCGGCCAGGAAGCGCACCCGGAGATGCTGACCGGACAGCAGCAGCAGGTTGAGCATGAGCGGCACGCGAAGGGAATCAGCAGCCACTCCGCCGACTGACGGGAAGCAATACACCATCCCACGGACGAGTCGAGGCGCAAGTCCTCGACCCCCAGGTCAGCAGGCACCAAAGACGCCTGGCCGGGCATCCGGCAATCCTTCAACGCCGCCAAACGAACGCCGCTTCCCGGCGCATCGGCGAATGCCGGCCGCGCATTTCGAGGCGGACACACAAATCCTGACCACCTCTTGCCGAATCCAACGCCCGTCCGGTGTTCTCCTCCGTTAGACTTGCGTTGAACGCAGGGCGATCCTTGCAACTCTGTAAGGCAAAACGCAGGGGCCGCTCCTTTCAGCCCGCGCCCCGTTTCGCCGCACCGGGGGCGCGGTTATCCTGAATGTCGTGCGGTCGACATCGTGTGCGATCGAAGAACCTCCAAGACGGATGATCAGGGGAGCATTATGCGACTTTTTTCTTATCGGAAGACGTGGGTGGTCACGGCGTGCGCTTGTCTTCTGGGCCTTGCCGCCGGTCAAGCGCTCGCTGAGTCTGTGACCATCGAGCGGAAATTCAAACCTGGAGCCAAGCACTACGTCGAAGAGAGCGCAGACATCACGCAGAAGATGCCCGGCGGTCCCGCGGGTCCCGTGGAGACGACGATGACGCAGGTTGTGGGCATGTGGGAAGAGGTGAAGAAAGGCGAGGGAGATGCCGTCTCCGTGGTCATGACGTTTGACCGGTTCAGCCAGAAGGTTAATACGCCGTTCATGGGCACGCTGGCCTACGATACCGACGCTCCCGACGCCGCGGATGCTTCCCCCATGCTCAAGCCCGTGTTCGATGCACTCATGGGGCAGTCCTTCACGCTGAAGGTCGGACCAAAGGACGCAATCGAGGGGATCAGCGGCGTCGACGAGCTTCAAAGCGATGTCTCCGAGAAAGCCGGCAATTCCATGGTCTGGGCGCAGATCAAGCAACAGTTCAACGCCGACTCGTTGCGCCAGAAATGGGGCGAATCGGCCATGGCCATGTATCCCAACCGCAAGATCGACGTCGGGGAAACCTGGACGTCCAAGACGCGTGAGCCCTACCAGTTCGGCACGATGATCACCGACTACACATTCAAGCTCGAGAAGGTGACCGAACGTGAGGGGAACAAGGTCGCCGTTGTGACCTTTACGGGCAAGCACAGTCTCGAAGCCCCGGCCGAGCCCCCGCCGGGACAGGTTACGCCGGAACTGTCCGGAGAGTCCACGGGCAAGGCGTTCTACGACATCGACGCCGGACTTTTCGTCGAGAACGAGAGCACGGCGAACATGGAGTTCCTGATCGGCCGGCCCGGCATGGAGGAGAAGAGCAAAATGGAGGCCGTGGCCAAGAGCACCTTGCGCTACCTGTCGCCATCCGAGAGAGAAAAGCAGGAGAAGGAAGCGTCGGCGAAGGCGAAATCGAATCAGGAAAAGAAGTCGGAGGAGTCAAAGGAGAAGAACGACTAGGGCTCGATCAACGTTGAGGAAGCCGATCGCAGGGGTGTACGGCGCGGGGGTAAGTCCAGGGGACGTGCCGGGCCAGGGCTCCGGGCAGCGATTTTCGCCGGTGTGGCACGTTCGTGGGAATGTCTCGGCACGGCCGGGCGTTGGGGACAGTACGCGACGCGAGTTTTGCCGCGTCGGCTTACCACTAGAGGAGTTTTGGTGATGGCAGGCGAGATGCAACCAGTACCCGCGATCGGTTTTCCCGGCAGATGCCCCAGCCTTCTGGGGATCGTGCTGCTGATCGGATGCGTCGCACCCGGAGCGGTCGCCTATGCGGGCGACGCCTGGCCGCAATGGGGCGGCGTGCATACGGACTTTCGCGTTCCGGGAGCGAAGATCGCGGACCATTGGCCCGAGTCCGGCCCCAAGGAGTTGTGGAAGCGCGATCTCGGCGACGGGTACTCGTCCATTGTCTACGACGGCGATCGCCTCTACACGATGTATTCGCGGCGCGAGAAGCTGGAAGAAAACAAGTGGGCGATGAACGGTAAGGAGGTCGTCGTCGCCTTGGATCCGGCCACGGGAGAGACGGTCTGGGAGTTCGCCTACAGCGTTCCCTGGGAGGAGGACATGGCCATGGAGTTCGGCCCCGGTCCGCACTCCACGCCGCTGGTCCACAGGGACCGTGTCTTCGCGGTGGGCTGCCTCGCCAAGCTGCACTGCCTGGATCGAAAGTCGGGCAAGCTGAACTGGAGCAAGGACCTGCATGCCGAGTATGAGGCTTCGCACCTCGGGCGCGGCTACGGCGCGAGCCCCTTGCCCTACAAGGATACGATCATCATTCCCATCGGAGGCGAAGGGAAGAGCATCATCGCGCTGAAGGCTTCGGACGGTTCCCTGGCGTGGAAAGCGCAGGACTTCGGTCCGACATATGCGTCGCCCATGCTGATCGACGTCGACGGGCAGAAGCAGCTCGTCGTCTTCACCGGCGCGGAGGTCTCGGGACTGGACCCCGACGATGGCTCGCTCCTATGGACGCACCCGCACCCGACGCAGTACGGCGCGAACATCTCGACGCCGGTGTGGTGCGATGGGAACATCCTCATCGTTTCGGCGGCTTACGGCATGGGGGCGCGCGGAATTCACCTCAAGCGCGAAGGCGACAAAACCGTCGCCGAAGAGCTGTGGTTCAGCCAGAAGATGCGCATTCAGCACGGCACGGCCGTGGCCAGGGGGGATTATCTCTACGGTTCGTCGGGAGATTTCGGCCCTGCGTTCCTGGCGGCCATGAACATCCGCACGGGTGAAATGGCGTGGCGGGACCGCCGGTTCTCCAAGGCCAACGTTCTGCTGGCAGGCGATAAGCTGATCATTCTGGACGAAGACGGCAAGCTGGCATTGGCCCCGGCGGCGCCCGAGGAGCTCAAGGTGCTCGCCGAGTTTCAGCTTTGTGATCGGAATGCCTGGACGGTTCCCACGCTCGTGGGAGATCGCCTTTTCGTTCGCGACCGGAAGTACATCCGGGCGCTCGATCTGGGGTAGGCGAAATGGGGATCTTGCGGCCGATCGTGCCAGCGGCGAGTTTCGGAGCAGGGGTACCATGACCAAGTTCGGGTTTGCGGCGGTCATTCTGGTGGCCGGGGGAATCGCAGCCAAGATGGGGTTCGGGTGAGGGCACCCCATCAACTTGCTCGGTACGGGCATGATGCTGGCGGCGGTGCCGTTGTTTCTGGTGGGGGCATCGCGAAATAACCGCCGGCCGTAAAATCAACCACTCCGAAGCAATCGCATATCCCTCGCGGATTGTGTCGATTAACAATCATCCGCATCGAGCTGACGGACTCGAGTTCCACTGCGGCTTCGCGGCGATTCGATCGCCCGTTCTCCGGAAGAGCGGCCGAAGGCCAGCCAGTCCGGAGGAACCGCCTGCGTTTGTGCGCTCTGGGAACGCGAGTTCGGGCGGCGCCGCGCCCGCTCAGGATGATCGTACTTCCATTGCTACCCGCAGTTCGCTACACTACAGCCGGGGTGACATTCACGCATTGGGGAAGACTTCTCGCAACAAACGGCCCGGCAGGCTGTCGATTTCCCGCCCAGCGAGCGAGAAGAGCAATCGAGCGCATTTATGAAACAGGCAGGGTGGATTCTGGGGATCATCGTTCTCGGCTGTTCGGCGTTTCGCGCCAATGCTGACTCGATACCGCGCGGCGTGTTTGTCGCCATCGTGGACGCCGCGGGTGAACCTGCCGGCGGCGTTCGGCTCGAATGGGTCGCGGCCCGGGGAACAATGGCCGAGTCCAGACCAGTCGGACCCGCGACCTGGTTTGTCAAACTGACCGGTGGCGATAAACACGAAGTTCGATTGACGCGCCCCGACGCTACGTCCGCACTGGTCCGGCTTGCCTTGCCCGATTCCGCGGAGACCGGCCTGCTCCTCCAGTTCCTCGATTCCGGAGTCCGCGTCGAATGGGGCACGGTCGACGCCGTGCGCGAATATGCGGCATCGCATTCGGCCGGTCCGCCGCAGCGTTTCGAATCGAATTCAGCAGTAGTAACCGGCGGCAAGCGAATCGACTCCTCCGCGGGGGTCGGCCAAGCGAACGTCGGTGACGACTGTGACCCGCTTGCCACGGTTTACTTCAACGGTACGTACGACACCACCGATCCCGATTTGTTCGCCCTTTCCGCCGAGCGCCGCACCAACGGGACGCTCACCCGCTGGGTCGTGGACGACGTGCTGCTGGAGGGCGATTCGACTATTCGGGGCGTGCACTGGTGGGGGAATGAAGCGACGCAGTTCAACTGGAGCGGTGGCGCCGACTATATCGTGTTGGACAGCACGGGTGGGCAGGGATCTCCCGGGGCGGTCGTCGCCTCCGGATTCGGGGTCAGTGCGACCCGTTTCAACACCATGGACGGACCACTCTTCGGCGATCCCATCTGGTTCTATTCCATCACCGGGCTCGATTTGCCCCTGACACCGGGTACGTGGTGGTTCGGCGTTCGTACCGTGCAAAACTTCCCATTCGGGGGGCAAGGCTGGTGGGTGACTGCGACTGGGCCAATCACCGGCAGCGAAGCCTTCATCGACTACGGCCCCAATGCGCCGGCGTGGGAGCCCGCCTCGAGCTTTTTCGGCCGGTCCTTCGATGTGGCTTTTTGCCTCTCCGGCGAGGTCGGTCCGTTTCCCTTCGGTTCGTGCTGCGATAATGCCACCGGTGTCTGCGAGGATTGCGCGCAGGGTGGCTGCGGTGCCGGGTCGCTGTTTTTTCCCAATCGATCCTGCGCCTCGCTCGATCCGCCCTGTGGAGAGTTCACGGGGGCCTGTTGTGACTTGGAAACGGGGCTGTGTGAAGAGGTAACTCCCGCAGAGTGCAGCGCAGCGGGTGGTCTCTATGGGGGCGATCGCACGACATGCGCAACGCCGAACATCTGTCCGTGCACCGTGGTTTGCCCGGCGGGCGCCGACGTCGAAGCGGAACCGGTCTGCGGCGGAAATTACGTTGACTCAACCAATCCCGGCTGCGATACGATCGATGCGCCGCAGTTCACGCCGCTTGCCTGCGGCCAGACGATCTGCGGCACCAGCGGGACATTCGTCGGGGAATTGCCGTGCGTGGTCGACGACGATTGTCCCACGGACCAAACGTGCAGCGGGGACACGTGCAGCGGCGGTCCGTTTGCGCTCCGCGATACCGACTGGTACGAGGTTGAGGTCGATGCCGAGATGAGCCTTCGGCTTCTGCTGTCCGCCGAATTTCAGTCCGCCGTTTTTCTGATCGACGGGCGCGGAGGATGCGACGGGGCGGAGACCATAGCCTTTGTCCGCGAAGCCACCTGCGAGGAACTTACGCTGAGTCGCTGTCTGGCTCCCGGCACGTACTACGTTGTGGTCGCGCCCGATCGTTTCACCGGCGTGGCATGCGGCTCGGACTATATGTTGTCCGCGGAATGCGGGGCGTGCGCCGTTGGAGCGTGCTGCTTTCCCGACGGCTCCTGCCAGCCGGATCAGCCGCGCAGCGCATGCGAAGTCGCCGGGGGGCGTTATGCCGGAGACAATTCCAGTTGTACCTCCGCCGCCTGTGCTCCCACGCCACCCAACGATGAATGCCCGCAGGCGAATAGCATCGCATTCGATACGCTCTTTTTTGGAAACAACTTCCTGGCGCGCGATGACGATTTCCCGGCGTGCGGCACGTCCGCGCCGGATGCCGGCGTATGGTTCCGCGTGACGGGAACGGGCAGCCGGTTGACGGTCAGCACGTGCCACCCCGAAACCAACTTCGACACCAAGCTCCAGGTCTTCTGCGACTGCAGCGGGCTGGGCTGCATCGGAGGCGTGGACGATCCTTCGGACGCGCCGGCCGAGTGCATTCTCAACGGGCTCAACCGCAAGGCACGCCTCTCGTTCTGCTCCATCGCCGGGCAGGAATATTTCATCCATCTTGGCGGCGTCTTCGACGATCGCGGCACGTACGGACTCACCGTGTCGGAGGAGGGCCCCTGTGGCGACGCGACGCCCTGCAGCGGCGCATGCTGCGTGCTCGGAGCCTGCGCAGCCACGGAGGGGGCGGCCGACTGTCTGTCACGGGAAGGGCAATGGTACCAGGGAGAGACCTGCCCGGACTTCTCCTGCGCGCCCGCGCGGGCGGAATCGTGTGCGGACGCAACGATCATTGACAGTGGGTCATTTCAATTGACGACCGACCTTGCGACGGCCGAGGCCAACGGTCCCGCGGGTCCGTGCGCTGTTCCGGGCGCGAATGCCATGCAGAATGACGCATGGTTCCGATATACCGCGAGCGAGGATTGTCTCCTGATGGCGCGCGCCGAGAGCGTTGCGGACGGCGACGTGTTGCTGGCACTGTACGAAGGATCGGATTGCGGTTCGATCGTGCCCGCTGGGCCGACGACATGCGAAGAGCCGCGTACCTCCGCCGCAGAACAGATCGTGCTGCATGGCGGGGAAAGTGCGTGGATCCAGATGGGCGACGCCGGCCTGATCCGCGGTGGAGGGCTGACGACGCTGACCGTGGAAGGCGTTCCTCTCGCGGCGGTGGGTGCATGCTGTCATGCGGATGGCACCTGCGACCTTCTCCAGGCCGAAGCCTGCGCGGCCGGCGGCGGCGCGTTTCACTCCGCGGTGTCGAGCTGCGATGAAGCCTCGTGCCCGACGCCCAGCCCGAATGATGAATGCGAGGAGGCGATCGACGTCGGACCGCTCCCCGCGTCCCATCGCGTCAGCAACAAGAACGCCACCGGGGCCGATGTCTGGTTTGCGGTGCGGGGGAACGGCAGGACGCTCGTCGCCGAGACCTGCGGCGCGGGTTCCGGGGTGGCCGACACGTTTCTGGAGGTCTACTGCGACCGCTGCGAGGCACCGTCCCTCATCGCGGGGGATGATGATTCCTGCGCTCCACACGCCGCGCTCAAGTGGTGTTCCGCACCGGGCGTCACTTATCTGGTTCGCGTCGGCGGAATCGACGCAACCCGCGATCGCGGCGAAATCCAACTGGGCGTGCGCGAAGAAGCCAACTGCGCAGACGCGGTGGCCTGTCCGCGGACCTACTGCATCTCGCGTGCCGTTTCCGCCGGCGGTGCGGGAACCTCGGCCGTGGTGCTCGACCGGAGTACCTTGAGCGTGGACTCCGCCTGCGCGCCCTATACGCGCCACGCTACCGAAAGTGCCATTTCGTTGACACCCGGTCGCCGCGCCCGGATCGCCGTTCGTGTCGGCGGCTGCGGGACCGATCGGATCGAGAGTGCCGCCGTCGCCGCCTACATCGACTTCAATCGGGACCTCGATTTCGACGATCCCGGCGAGAGGGTGCTTCTGGGTGATCCGCGGGGATCGCGTGGTGAACGAGAAATTTCCGGTGTTTTTGAAGTTCCCTGGTCGGCGGTGCCGGGGCTTTCCCGCCTGCGCGTCGTGGCCGAGACCGGGGCCGGATCGCCTCCTTCGCCATGCGGCTCCTACCCTGCCGGCGAGACCGAGGATTTCGATCTGACCATACTTCCCGCCACGAATCTTTCCGCCGGACCCTGGGATGACCTGGACGACGACGGCCTTCCCAACTTCTGCGACAACTGCCCTGACACGCTCAATTCGGAGCAGGAAGATTCGGACGCGGATGGATTCGGCAACGCCTGCGACGAATGCCCGGGATTCGACGACGGAGCGGATCAGGATGCGGACGGCGTTCCTGATGGGTGCGACGTCTGCGAAGGTGGCGATGATGCGCTCGATGCCGACGGCGATACGGTTCCCGATGGGTGCGACAATTGCCCGTCCGTGGCTAATGTCAATCAGGACGACCGCGACGCCGATGGCGTTGGCGACGTCTGCGACAATTGCCCCGGCGTATCCAACCCGGCACAAGGCGATTCGGACGACGATGGATTCGGAAATGTCTGCGATACGTGCAACGGATTCGACGACAGCCTGGACGCCGACGGTGACGGGGTGGCGGACGGGTGCGATCAATGTCCCGGTGCCGATGACCACGCGCCGGGGAACCTGGACGATGATGACGGCGACGGTGTCGTAAACTGCGCCGATCTGTGCCCCGGCATCGACGACGGCGCCTTTGCGCCGCAGTGTCTCACGGAGATCCCTGCGGTCTCCACATGGGGAATGATCGCACTGCTTCTCCTGGTTCTCTCCTCCGCAAAGATTCTCTTCCACTCTCCGGCCGACGGTCGCCGGTGAAGCAGCATCGCCGGGCGGAACGACGATGCTCGTCCCTTGACGCCGCCGCGAACGGTTCTGAGAATCGATTCGCGAGCGAACCGTCGAATAGGCTTCAGCCAAGGAGAGAAGCTTGCCCGAAGAAACGGAGATCAAGTCTGCCGCGAGCCCCAGCCGCGGATCGACCGACTGGCTGCACATCGCCTTGATGCTGGCCAGCGGCGCGCTGGCCGTGCTGGTTTTCCTGCTTGCCCGGGAGAATCTGCATCTCAAGGATGTGGTGACGCGCCTCGGGCAGAATCGCAATCTCCCACCGGCGGACGTATTTCGGCCCGGCGAGCAATTCGCGGCTCCCGCGCTCCTGGATGCGTCCGGCCAAGCGCGCGTGCTTCCGGACGACGGCCGCGCGAAACTGCTCCTGGTGTTCAATCCCGATTGCCATGCCTGCGAGGAGGAGCGTCCCGTCTGGCAGCAGCTTCTCGAAGATCCTGCTTTGCAATCTGTAGATGCCTACGCGGTCATGCTGGATGCCAATGCGACGCCGCCCCCGGAGTGGTTCGAGCTTTCCGGTGCGGAGCTGCTCATGTCGCCCGGTTCGAACGCGGGCTCGCTGGAGAAAGTGCCCAGTACGCCTTCCGTGCTGCTTCTCGATGGCGCCGGGAGAGTGAACGCCTTCTGGGTCGGGACCATCACGAAGGATCGACGCGACGAGATTCTCTACCGACTCTCGCTGCTGCCATGAGGCTGCTCGAAAAAGTGGAGGCGTGACCGCAGGAATCGGCCACGCCTCCTCAAGTCAAATCCGGACAAAATGGTCCGTGCTTACATCGTCTCGCCGCCGTAGGGCACGCAGCCGGTGGCACAGGCGACATAGGCATAGCAGTCATTGCTGTACACCACGCCGTTGTCGCAGATCACCGGATCCCAGACATCCAGGCAATAGATGCCCGTGCGGGGGCAGCCGCTGCCCGGACGCGGGGGCTTCTTGCCGTACGCCATCGTTCCGAAGGCCAGCGAGAACACCACGCCGGCCAACGCCAGACCGCCAACGAACTTCTTCATCTGCAATCCTCCCTTTCCAAGACGCACTGCACCCACACGCGAGAACGCACCGGCATTCGCGCAACGTGAAACCCTGGCCATGCGAACGAAACGCACGCTGCCCGCGATCGCGAGGCGTTGCGGTTTCGCACTTCGCATAGATTCTCAGATCAGAAATCGACGGGGATCGGACCGCCGTCTCCGTAGGGAACGCAGCCCGTCGCGCAGGCGCGATAGGCATAGCAATCATTGCTGTAGATGTTGCCGTCGCTGCAGATGACCGGGTCCCAGACATCCGGGCAGAGAATCGGCCTGGGGCAGCCCGAGCCACCGGGCTTCTTGGCATAAGCCATCGTGCCCACACCGACCGCGACGACTACACCTGCGAGCAGCGCAGCAGAAATGATTCTACGCATCTCTCAAGCCTCCTGTTTTGCGAACCATGACGGCATCCGACGGGAACGACGCATGAACCCGCGCATACCGGGATTTGTGACAATCTTTTACCTGACCGCGTCTCCGCCTGTCAAGGCCAAACGGCCGGCGCTTGCGCTCCTGAAACCTGCGAGCCGGCCGGATTTCCCGGCTCACTCGGCACCCCCCTCCTTGACCGGCGACCATGCCGGGCGATTCGAACTCCCGGGGGCCGGCGCCGATCGCGCAGAGCGAGAATCGCAGGCAGGCTGCAAGCGCCCGGTCAGCGATCCACGGGCGGGCGAACCAAGGACGGGCAGGAATACAACCGTTGCACCGCGCCCATCAGCCGCTGCCATAGATGCCGATGATCCAGAGAGGGAAGAGTGGAGGAAAGAATAATCCCAACAGATAGCCGATCACCCAGAAGCTGAGATGAATAAAAAGACCCGATGCAATCGTATCGCCACCTACTTGGTACATTTCTTCCTTCCTTTCTTTGGCAAGGAAGCACAGCAGGTGAACCAGCGCCACTCCGGCGCAGGCCCGAGTCCAAGGAAATGTCCTAGTCGCGGCTCCTGGATTCCGGCTTCCGCCGAATCGACAAGCTCGTTGCTGCCTTGCCACCCGTCAATTCAACGCCCCAACCTCACGCTTCAAAGCCGGCGGTGCCACTCGAGGAAAACGACTGGTCATCCCGTGTTCGCCGAGGTTTGTGCTTCAGTTTCTACTTCGCCGCGTTTCCAACTGTCAATGACGAGTTGCCGCTATTTGCGTTCCTCAAGCCTGCGACCCGACCGCGTTTGCTCGTTTGTCTCGGTGTCCTCTGCCTTGACCGCAGGCGGCCGCGGGGGATACTTATTCCCGTGGCCGAGTACTCGAACTATCAAAAGAAGCTCATCAACCGCTATTACGATCGCCGCGACGAGATCATGCTGACCCGGCTCGGCGAGATCGTCAGCGAGCTCTTCATTGCCGAATCCGACGCCAAAGCCGGTCAGCTCTGGAAGCGTGCGGAAAAGGCCATGGCCAATCTAAGAATCCCGGCGTCCGTATCCGGGCATATTCTGGCGCAACGCGACCCGGCCTTGCTCGCCCGGCACCTTCGAACATGGCTGGATGAGGCCGCCCGCCAGCGGTCCGGGCGGTAGCACCCGAGCCCGCACGGGTGGCGGATGGCCCTGGCTCCCTTACTTGCCGAATAACCGCTCCCGGTTTCCGAATAAAGGGGCGACACCAGCCGTCTGGGCGAGCCGAATCTGGCCTGTATCAGGCGAGCCCAGTCGGTTTTTGACCCTTCGGGGCCCGGCTTTATGATCGGGCCTCGACGAAGTGGGGAGATCCGGGATGTTCGGCCAGTTGTTCAACTTTCGAGTGAAAGCAGCGGAAAAGGCCCTGCGTGAAGGCAGGCTGGAAGAGGCCTTCCGCCTGGCTTCGTCCGAGGACATCCGCGGAGATCGGCGTGGCGCGGCCGTGCTCGCGACACTGGCGGAGCGCTTTCTTGAGCGCGCCCGAGAACACTACAGAGCGGAACGATTCGCTGAAGCTTTACTTGATCTCGATCGGGCAGAGGTCGGCGGCGTACTTCATGACCAGATCGCCGAACTGCGTCAGCAGGTTCAGACGGTGGCGGCGGAGGTGTCCCGCCAGCAGGGGGTTCGGCGGAACCAACTCCTGGAGGCCCGGCGGAAGCTGGATGCCAACTCTCTCGCGGCCGGTCAGCGCGCCCTGGAACCGGTCAGCGCGGATGATCCCGAAGCGGCAGGCCTGCGAAACGAGATTGCGCAGCGCACAGGAGAAGCCCAACGGCAAGTCGCCAGTGCCCTGGAGTTTCTCAGGCTGGATCGGCTCGCCGAGGCGGCGCAACGTGTGAAGCGCGCCGCATCGCTGGACGCGCGGAATCCAGCCGTGCTCGAAGCAGAGAGGCAGCTCACGGAGGCTGTTGCAAGCCAAGCTCGTGAAGCGGTGCTCAAGGGGCTCTTGCAGGGTGCCGAGGCGCAGCTTCGACTCCTGACGGGGTTCAGTAATCTCCCCCGTTCGATTCGTGACTTGCAGGACGTGCTGGACCTGGCTCGCAAGGCCGCCGACGAGATCCGCCGCTCAGATTGGACTTCGGCCCGCCGAACGACGCTTCGGCTCGTGCGCCTGCTTCCGGACGCTTCCTGGGCAAAGGAGCAGGAGGAGCTCGTCCGTGCCGCAACCGACGCCGTCACGGCGCTGCAATCCGGACCATTGGGTGAGTTTGTTCAATGGAGTCGCGCCGGTGCGTCGCCCCCCGTTGCCAAGAGTCCGCCGCCGCCTCCGGGCGCGCGCATGCATGAGACGCTGGCTCTGCCGGGGCGAAGGGAACTGGCGGACGGCCGCGATGTCCGCACGTCCTCCCCAGGGCATCTGCTCCTGCTCGTGGACGGAGGCGGCAGCTACCTGCTGGTTCGCGGCGCTCAGGCCTCGGTGGGCAGGGCCGCTTCGGCCGAACCGGCGGACATCCCCCTGATCAGTGATCTCGGGGAACGCACGACGAACATCGTTCGCGTTGAGGATGACTACTTCCTGATGTCCACCCGCGAGGTCGATGTCAACGGGCGCCCCACACGGCATCATCTGTTGCGCGACGGCGACCGGATCGTGTTCGGCAAGAGGGCGAAATTGAACTTCGGCCTGCCCAGCCGGCGGAGCGGGTCGGCCGTGCTGGATCTGAGCGATACGACCAAGATGCCCAACGATGTTCGCCGCGTTGTGCTATTTTCCGGGCACGCGACCATCGGCCAGGGGCCGACGGTTCACATCGGCTGCCGGCATGCGGGCGTTCCGCTCGTGCTGTTCGAGCGGAGCGGCTCACTTTGGGTCCGTCCCAAGAATGATGGACACGTGGCCGGCGACGCGATTCCCGTAGAGCCCGGCCAACCGGTGGAGCTGTTCGGTGTCAGTTTCGTAGTGCAACCCTGGACCATTCGGACCGGCACGACGCCCGGTCCTACCGCCTGATGAGGAAAGCGACGGCCTGCGATGCCCTATACCTTCAAACACGGTGATCGCCCGCTCGATGATTTCACCATCCAGCGTGCCGTCGGGACCGGCGGATTCGGCGAAGTGTACTACGCCCTGAGCGACGGCGGGCGGGAAGTGGCCCTGAAGTATCTCAAGGCCAACCCGGAGATCGAGCTACGCGGCGTCACCAACTGCATCAACCTGAAGAGCCCGCACCTGGTGAGCATTTTCGACGTGAAGAAGAATGCCCACGGCGAGTACTTCATCGTCATGGAGTATTGCTCCGGCCCTTCGCTGCGCGATCTGCTCATCGCCGAGCCCACGGGATTCGGTCCGCAGAAGGCGGCGTTTTTCTGCCGCGAGATCGCCAAGGGGCTGAGCTATCTTCACGATCGCGGCATCGTTCACCGCGATCTCAAGCCCGGCAACATCTTCTACGACGACGGCTACGTGAAGATCGGCGACTACGGCCTGAGCAAGTTCATCAGCGTCTCGCGGCACAGCGCCCAGACGGCGAGCATCGGTACGGTTCACTACATGGCGCCGGAGATCGGCAGCGGCAACTACTCCCGCGGCGTGGACATCTACGCCCTGGGTGTGATGCTCTACGAGATGCTCCTGGGCAAAGTTCCTTTCGACGGATCGACGATGGCCGAGGTGCTGATGAAACACCTCACCAGCCGCCCGGAACTGGATACGCTGCCCGATCCATTCGCCCACGTGATTCGTAAGGCACTGGAGAAAGACCCGCGCGATCGCTACCAGACGGTCAACGAGATGACCGACGATCTGCTCGCCGTCGAGCAGGTCCGCGAGAGCCTCGCGGGATTCAGTCTGCAGAGTCTGGATGACGCGGTGTTGCGCGGATCGCCGGATCGAAGTCCGTCGCCGATGCCCTCGCCGAATCCCGCTCCGCGCGGGTTCTACGGGAGAGGGGATGCCGGTTCGGTGCCCGTCGCTCTTCCCGACCGCGTGTCCAAGCGTATGGAGCGTGTTGCCCGGCGCATCGATAAGAAAATGGCCAAGCTCGGCGGGCAGCGTGACGGAGGCAGCGCCAAGGACGCACCGCCGCCGGTCCCCGACTGGGCGGCAGGGAGAAATGGTGCTTCGCCGGGCCCGACTCCCATTGCCCTGTCCACGCACGAGCAGCGCAAGCGCATGCTGCTTTCGTTGCTGATTACCGCAGGAATCGCCGCGGCCGTCGGCATTGTCGCCGGTTCGAATACGAGTCATATCGAGTTCGGCCTGGCCGTTTCCATGATGACCCTCGCCATGTCCGGCGGGGTATTCCTGGCCGCCGTGGGTGTTCGCTGGTTCGGAGCCGATGAAGGTCCTACGTGGACCCGGCGCTTCATCAACGCCGGTTCCTGCGCCTTGCCCTTGTTGATCGGAATGCTGCCCGCGCTGGCAGGCAAATACGATGACGAAGGCCTGGCGATGTTCCTGGCCCTGACGGTCGCCGCCGGTTTTGGTGATTGGAGTGCGCCGCTTCGCCGTCCGAGCGAGAGCGACTTGAACATCGGCTCAGTATTCTGGGCGGGTCTGATGACCATGATCCTCGGGGCGATGATCGGCGGCATGATGAACGTCGCTCAGACGGAGGTGGCCATGTTTGGCGCGGGCGGGATCGCGGCGGCCACATCGATCATTGTACACATCAACGCCTGGTGGATGGGGGGACAGGCCCAGCGCCGTCGCCGGTGGAGCGCGTTCCCCGGCGCCCCGGAGGGACCACCATTCGAGTCCGAGCGGGGACATTTGCATTCGCCGGTCCGGGCGGAAATGGATACGGTAGGTCTGAATCGCTCGGCCATCCCCGCGGTTGATCCGTCCGGCAGCGTTGCCCAAGCGGGCAATTCATCTTCGCCCATCGACACGCGCCGGCAGGGAAGTGAGATCGAACCTGCACCCGATCCGTATGAGGGCCGATACCGCTGGGGCATCACCCGTGGGTTCTGGGGCCTTGTCGCATTCGCAGCCATGAGCCTGGTCATCGTATTGTCCATCTCTCTGGGCATGATCGGGGGGCTTCACAAGGATGAAGAGACAGCGATGATCCTGGGCATCATCGGCTCCGGCCTGGTGATGTTGTTCGCCCTGCGCAAGACGACGCCGGTACACCGGCCCGGTTTCTGGCGAGAGACAATTCGTCCCGCGATCCTGACCGTGCTGGCGTTCGTCATCGGCGGGCTGATCACCGGCATCAGCCGTTACTGGGGATGCGCGGAAGTCGGTCAGGAGGGCTGCGTGGCGATGGTGTCCGGCCTGGTCATCTGCTCGATCACGCTGCTGGTGATCTTCTTCTTCACCGGCGGCGATCCGCAGCGTCGCCACCCACCGCGGCATCGTGCGGCGCAACCGTTCCTGAAAGAGTCCGACTCCGCTCGTGGCGGCGTTGCAAGACAGGAGGCTGGTCTTCCGGTGGGGACAGCCGAGCAGGAGCGCGATTGAGCGAAGCGCTCTGTCTGCAAAAAAGTACCGCCGGATGAGAGGCGTTGTGGAGCTTCTCATCCGGCGGATTATTTTTGAGTTCTTATGTCGCCCGAGTTCGTTTCTTCGGAAGCAGCGCGCCTACCTCCCGAAACCGCTCGTTGGCATCATCGACTCACATGCTCTCCTGAAAATGCGCCTAGTACCGATCGCGATCGCCGCGACCGCCCCGGCCGCCGCCGTAACCACCCCGGCCGCCGCCGCCACCACCGTAACCACCCCCACGACCCGCACTCTGGCGAGGACGTGCCTCGTTGACCGTGAGCGTCCGGCCGCCTTGCTCCTGGCCGTTCAACGCATTGATCGCCTCCTGCGCCGCGCCGTCATCCGGCATTTCCACAAAACCGAAACCCCGGCTGCGACCGGTCTCCCGGTCCATGACCACGTTCGCGGAGCTGACTTCGCCGAATTCCGTGAACATCTGGCGCAGCTCCTCGTCGGTCACGCCGTAGCTCAAATTCCCAACATAGATATTCTTGGCCACTTCGCTCTCTCCAAAATCCAAAAAAAAGGCATCAGCAACGACGGTCAGTCCTCTTCAGCTACAAACCCAGAAGTGGCCTGCCGATCACAACGCGGGATGCCGGCGCGCGGCAACCCCACTATTCGCGGGGGAACTCTAACGCAGAACCGGACTTTTGTCCAGTTGGCGGCCGGTCGTCCTCGCCGCCGGGAGCCCCCAGTCATTATCGCCATTTGGCTGCCCCGAACTTTCCATCATGGCGCCAAATCGGACTCCTGGGGAGGCACGGGACATGGGCCCTGCCCCTGAGGCCCCGGCGCCCCAGGCACCGTATACGGGTAAAACTCCTTGCCCGACCCCACGCTGAACGCATTGACCGCCCGAAGCACGTCCGGTCCGTTCGTGACCCGGTCCGTTTCCTCGGGGTTGATATCCGTCCACGTGAAGCTCGGCGCGGTCGGAACCGACGAAGCCGCCTGGAGCGCGGCGCTGATGTCGAACCCGCTCACGCTTCCATCGGGCGGCGTCCAGGAATTGGCCGGCGTGACCGGCGTCGTCCCCGCATTGCCGGCCGCACTGAACTGCCCCACGATATCCGCCCACCAGCGCCCATTGGTCGGCATCGGCGCGGTCGAGACGACCAGCGGCGGCGAGAAACTCACGCCGTCAAGTGTGGTGCGGACCTCGTAGCTCTGTCCGGGGGCGATCATGCACCCGCCGACGTGCACCTGCGGGATCGAAGCGTAGTCGTATAGCGGCGGGAAAGGGTCGGACACAAGGAACGTCAGTCCCTGGCCTTCGATCTGTGCCGGGGAAACCCGCGGTGTGCTGATCCCCCAGGTCTCTCCACTGCCCACGTGCGTGACTTCATACCCGTGCTGCACGCCCGCCAGAATCGGGTTGGGCTGGAAGCTGATGTACCGGTTCTTCACGGCGCCGTCCGGATACTCGTCCAGCGGCAAAGGAGGCGGGTCGACCCCGTTGATCAGGACCACGGATCCCGGCTGGGGAATCTGCCCGAACACGACGCCCTGGGCCGGGTCGACGCCCGCCGTGACATCGATCCAGTTGCTTCCGTTGAAGAAGAACATGCGGATGTCCTCTTCATTCCCGTACACCTGGTTGGGCAGGTAGGGTACGGCGAGGTCGAGCGGATTGGTCCCGAGCACGGCCGTGGCATGCAGGTTCCAGTACGGACGGTGCATGCGCACTTCCTCGGGGTGCGGCGGATCGGGGAAGGCATCGATGCGGCTGACGATCAACTGGCCGCTGGTGAACGCATTGGGAATATTGAGTTGGAATGATCGATCTGCATGCCAGGATCGCTGCGTCGGGGCGAAATCCAGGATTTGCGGTCCGCCCGGCAGAATGGGCAGATCGTTGACCTCGTCGACGTGGATGAACACTGAGCGTGTTCGGTCGCTGCGATAGTCGTCGAAACTGACCGACGCCACCGAAAAACTGTACGGCGTATCGGTGGACAAGCCCGGTATCGAAATCACCGGCAACGGCGACGAGGCCACCACCTCTCGGGTGTAGTTGTTGTACACTTCAAAGCCAATGACGGACGGATCCTCCGGGGGCTCGAAGGCAAGTATCACATCCATTGTTCCCGGCGCGAGATTCGCAACGGACGCGTGAACACGCGAAGGCGGCAGGGGGGACTCGTTCGTAAGGCTGACTACCGTGTACCCGTCGACGGGCGGCAGGGCCCCGTTGGTAATATCGTTGTTGCCGTCGGTCGTGAGTGTGATGACTCGTTCCCGCTCCGCGACCTTATCCGATCCCGTATACGTTACGACGATGCTCTGCCCGTTGGTCAGGTCATTCGTCGATGTGCCTTTCCAGACGGACAGGTAACACTTGCCATCCCCGGCCACGGCGACGGAAGTCATCCATCCGGCCGGCAGCCCCGTGACCTGGTATTTCGTCGGATCGCAGTCATCCACACGGATGTGCATGTCCTTGGGCTGCTTTTCGGGATATCGTGAGACCGGCGGGAAGTAGACATTGTAGGTGATCTTCTTGCCGTTCTGGCCCAGATCGTCCAGGCTCGAAGTTGCGGAGGCGTCCGGACTCATGGAGATGAAACCCTCGACCGTGCCGGAGGTGCCATCATAGTTGTGTTCGAGCTTGCCGTTTCCGGCCGGGTCGGTGAGCGTCATCTCATCCACCATTCCCGTTTGCGGGTCCATAAACTGCACGGTTCTTGTGGCTCCGGTTCCCGTGATCCGCCGCACGGTGACGAAATGGCACTTTTTTTTCCCGCCCTCACGCCAGCAGACGAGAATGAGAATGTCCTCGCCTTTTTCAAATTCCCCATCGACGTAATCGAATGCGCGGATGTCATTGCCGGACAAAGTCCCTTTGGCCACGAGTTGGCCCTTGTGGGCCCCCGGTTCATTCGTCTTGCCCTTTTTCTTGCCTTCGTTGACCAGCTTGTTCATGGCTTCCGTGAGCTTGGCCAGATCCGTTCCCACCCCACCCATGTTCGTCATGGCATCCTTGCGAAGCTGCTTGATGAACTCCTCGTCCGAGTTCTTCTCGTCGCGCGTCTTGAGGTTGGGGAATCCGTTGTTCCGCCAGAATTGCAGGCATGATGCTGCGGCCGTCGGACCGCATTCGTCGGTCCCCAGTTGTGTGATCAAGGGAACGTCATGCAGATCGCTCAGTGGCGGATCGCTGGCCCCGGGCGTAACCGGAGTGCCGCCCGCAATCAGCGTTGGGCTCGTTTCATCCATCGCCGAGCAACCGGCCGTCACATTGTCGATGAGAATCGGCTCCTGGGGGAAACCCAGCCCACCTTGCAGCGTGAAGGCCACGGTGACGTTGTCGGCGCAGCCCGCCGCGGAGAGCTTGTACGTCTGCCAGCCCGCCGCGACCGGGATTCGCCGCGTGACGCCGCCGAGCTGAACGGTTGCCTGGTCGATCGAATCTTCGGCAGGATAGTACGCCTGGAACTGAATCGTGCAGTGGGTTCCACCGGCGGAGCAATTGAATGTCTGGTAGATCGCGCTGAATTCGCATGCGAACGGGCCGTTCCTCGTGCCGAGATGAGCGGCCTTCTCTCCGCAGGTCGCCGCCTGGTCCGGCGGGCAGTTGATTCTCGCCGCCGTCTCGCACCCGGCGGACGGCGCCGGCTGAGATTTCCACGGCGATGTGCCGCTCTCGAAATCCCCGTTGGAGAAGGGCGGCGCCGCTTGGGCTGGGATTGTCTGGAAAAGAAAGACACCAAAGGCAGCGGCGATTGCATTCGAAGCGCGCATGGCAAGAACTCCTTGCGAGATGCAGGATGAACTGCGGTGAACTGGCCCGATGCACGTTTTGTACCGCCACTTTGACGGGGGTTGCAACCCTTTCCGCGTTTGCACTACATTTCTTCCGCTCCCAGGAGCCGGGGAACGTTATCGAACTCGCGAAATGACTTCCGGGTTTTCGCACCTAAAAAGGCGAGGCAAGCATGGCTGACGCTACCGTAATCCGAAGAGGCGGCCTGATGGATACGTTTCTCCGCGTTATTGAGCGCGGTGGGAATGCCCTGCCGCATCCAGCCACACTTTTTCTGATCTTCGCGCTGGTCGTGGTGCTGATGTCTGAAGTCGTTTCCCGCTTCGGGCTGGAAGTCACCCATCCCGGAACCGGAGAACTTGTTCGCCCCGTCAGCCTCCTCAACGTCGCGGGACTGCACCGCATTCTCACGAATCTGGTGACCAACTTCACCGGATTCGCACCGCTGGGAACCGTGCTCGTCGCGCTCCTCGGGATCGGCGTGGCCGAGTCCAGTGGGCTGATCGCCACGATGATGCGACTGGTCGTACTCTCCGCGCCCAAGGGACTTCTCACTCCGGTGATGGTTTTTGCCGGCATTCTCTCCAACATGGCCAGCGAGATCGGGTACGTGCTTCTTGTCCCTCTGGCTGCGACCATTTACCAATCCGCCGGGCGCAATCCGCTCACGGGGATGGCCGCCGCATTCGCCGGCGTCTCCGCCGGGTACAGCGCCAACCTTCTGCTCGGCACGATCGACCCGTTGCTGGCCGGTCTGACCCAGGAGGCCGCGCGGATTCTCGAGCCGGCGCGCGAGGTCAGTCCCGCCTGCAACTACTATTTCATGTTCGTTTCCACGTTCTTCCTGACACTGGTGGGATGGTGGGTAACCGATCGAATCGTCGATCGACGATTGTCGGGCACCACGGTGGGACATGCCGAACCGTCGGCGGAGACCTCGCAGGCGTCGAGGCGCCTCACCCGGGATGAACGTCGTGGGATGTGGTTCGCGACGTTCGCGGCCGCGTTGTTTGCCGCGGTGTTGCTCTGGGGGACGATTCCTGCCCGGGGCTTCCTTCGCGACCCGGAGGACTTCAGCCTGCTGCATTCGCCCTTCATGTCCGGCATCGTCGCCTTCATTTTCTTCGGCGGGGCCGTGTGCGGGCTGGCCTACGGCATCGGCGCCCGCACCATCCGCAATGATGCGCAGGTGATGGACGGCATGGGCAAGTCCATGGCCACGCTCGGCGGATACCTCGTCCTCGTCTTCTTCGCGGCGCAGTTCGTGGCGTTTTTCAACTGGACCAACCTCGGGATCATTGTTGCCGTGGAAGGAGCCGAGGCGCTGAGGGCATCGGGTCTCGGCGGTCCGGCGCTGATGGGCTGCTTTGTCGTTCTTGCCGCAGGCCTGAATCTCTTCATGGGCAGCGCCTCGGCCAAATGGGCGATCATGGCTCCGGTCTTCGTGCCCATGTTCATGCTGCTGGGCTATCCGGCGGAAATGACCCAATGCGCTTACCGCGTCGGCGACAGCGTTTCGAACATCATCTCGCCGAGTATGTCCTACTTCGCCCTGATCATCACCTTTTTCCAGCGTTATCAGAAGGACGCCGGCATCGGAACGCTGGTGGCGACCATGCTGCCGTATTCCGTGGTGTTCCTGATTTTCTGGAGCATTCTGCTCGTGCTGTGGCTATTCCTCGGCTGGCCCCTGGGCCCGGGAGCACCCACTACCTGACTTGCGGCATGCCGGCAGCCCTCGCGGGCGGGAACCGACGCACCTCGCTACAATCCCGCGGAATGATAGAAGCTTTGCCACGAAATGAACTGCGTCTGGTGGACGATCCCGCGCTGTCCGGTCCTGCGAACATGGCCCGCGATGAAGCCCTGATGCTGCGTGTCGGGGCCGGAGAATCGCCGCCCACGCTGCGGCTGTACCAGTGGTGTGAACCGACCATCTCACTGGGGTATTTTCAGCGCTTTGCGGAGTACGAGGCCCTGCCTCCGCCCGCCGGCTCGTTACCGGTGGTACGCAGGCTCACCGGTGGGGGCGCGATCCTCCATGATCTGGAGCTGACGTATTCCATCGCGTTGCCGTTGTCGCATCCGCTGCTGGCAGGGGGGCCGAACCGACTCTACGAACTCGCCCACGATGCCGTCATCGCGTCACTCGGCCATGCCGAGACGGCTCCGGCGCGATGTGGCACGACCGACGATTCGACCGCCGGGCGCGGGCCGTTCTTCTGCTTCGCCCGCCGTCATTGCTTCGACGTGCTGCTTGCCGGGGAGAAACTGGCCGGCAGCGCCCAACGCCGCACGCGAACGGCTGTTCTCCAGCACGGCTCGATCGTTCTCGACAACCGTTTCGGCCAGCAGCCGACCGCGCGGGTCGGGTTACCGTTCGAAGCAGCCGTTGCCGAGCTTCGGCGGGATTTCGCGCATCACTTCGCCGTGCAAACCCAAGCGATCATCATCAACGGGGATTGGACGCCGGAGGAGTTACCGGCGGCGGAAAGTCTCTTCGGAAAGTATGCCGGCGAGGAATGGACCCGGCGGACCTGATCGATGGCAGGGGTGTTACTCCCGCTCCTCGCCTTCCAGCCATTCGTCAATTTCGCCGACATCAATTCCGTTCTCGGAGGCGACGCCGATGTCGTCGACGATCGTATCGTAGAGCGTGTCGTCCGCGTGCTCCGTCGATTTCTTCTCGGCGAGTTCTTCGATGCTTGCGGCATCGGCCGTCGCCGGCTGACGCTCGATGATGGCCTGGATCAGCCCGATGCGCTCCAGCACCTTGGTCATGTTGGGAATGCGCTTGGCGGGATCGGTGTGGCAGCAATCTTCGATGAATCGGACGACCGGGCGAGGCAGGCCGTCCATCGCGGGCGTCCGCACCTGCTCCAGCCGAACGCCGGCCAGGCTCTGCGAGTGCAGGAACACCGTCTGGTTCATTTCCGTGGGAACCGGTTTTCCGGTGAGCACGCGATGCAGCGCGGCGCCCAGACCGAACACGTCCGTTCGCTCATCCAGCGTGCCGCGCTGCGCCTGCTCCGGAGCCATGTAGTGGATCGTGCCCTGGATCTTCGACTTGGCTTCGCCCAGTCGAGAGCTCTGACCCAGATCGATCAACTTCACGCTCTCATCGGGTGTGATCAGGATATTCTCGGGCTTGAGGTCCGCGTGGACCCAACCGGCCCGGTGCATGGCGTAGAGCCCCTCCGCCACTTGCCGGAAAAGGGCAAGAAGTTTCAAGAGCGGACGCCGGAATGCGTGGTCCGACATCGACATGCCGTTGACATATTCCATGAAGAGGATCGCCCCGCGGACGCGGAGACGCTGCCGCATGATGCGCAGTTCGTAGATTTTTCGAATGACGGGGTGATCAATCGAGGAGCCGATCAGGTGCTCGGCCCGGAGCAGGTCAACAAAACTGTTGTCCTCGGGGCGGACAATCTTGACGATCTTGACGGCATAGTCCTTACCTGTCCTCATGCAACGGGCGAGGTAGATGCGACTCTGGGCGCCTTCCCCCAGCTTTCCCAGTACGCGATAATTGGGAATATCGAAGCTCATGGAGCTCCACCCCCGCTGACGTCCCCGGCCACGGAGTCGTGTCGACTGACCCGCGAATGGGCACGAACAGACCCGCGCGCGCCGAACCGCCGCCAGGCGAAACGAACGCAATGCCGAAAGTTGCCGCCTGTTGCGAACAACAGGTGCAGGTCTTACCTCGAATGACGATACGCACTTGCCGCGGTCCCGACCGGAGTATCAACTCCGGCTATTCCTACGGACCGCAAACGTGTCCCGATGCGAATGTGCTGGTTCAAGATGGGCAGGCGAGGCAATGAAAGGCGACTTTATGGATGATTTCGATTCCAACGGGTGCGCGGAGTCAATCGAGCCGCGCGATAATCAGATCGCCTGACCTCCTCGAATCAGCAACCGCGCAACTATAAAAAGCGACAACTGTCGGGTCAACGCGGCGCCGGCCGGATGAGCATGACGCTCCTGCCTCGCCGGCGCCGCGGACCCGGGAAATCCCGATGGCTTACGATCGCTCCGTCTTGCCGCGGCTATCCCGAACCGGGGCATTGGGCTGTCCGGCGATGTTGATCTCCGCGGCCGGGCCGTTTACGACCTTGCCCGGCGACCCCGGACCCGTGATCAACGTGGCTTCTTCCGTCGTGTCGACGGTGATCTTGAACTTGCCCTTGGCGTCCGGCGATGCCGCGAGGGTGAACGTGGCCAGGTAGGCCGTCTTGCTCGCCGGAATGCTCGAGGTCCCTTCATAACGGATCGCGACGACTTCGCCTGTTGCGGGGGCGGTCGTGTTGATGACCCGACTCCCTCGGAACAGGAAGTCGGAGCGATTCTGGTCGACCACGATGCCCTTGAGAATCAGGTTTCCGGCATCGCCGCCCTTGACGTTGAGCTTCAGCTGGTAGCCGGAAACGTCCGCGGCGTTGGCCACAAACACATCGATCTTGAATTCGCCGCCGGGGGTTAACGTTGTCGTCGAGGTCTTGAAAGTCAGAACAGCAGGCTTGTCGACCATGGGCTTGATCGGCTCGGCGAGCGCCGTTGCGGCCAACGTGCAGAATCCGGCAAGAACAACCAACGACACAGCGCGATGCGATGAACGCATGACAAGACTCCTCATTGGCCGCCCGGTTGAACCCGGTTCGTCGGGACATCGTGGCGGTAGACTTCGTTATCGGGCCCCTGACGCGAAGCGCAGGAAACAAGATACCACTCCACATCATGCAGTCGAGCGAAATCCCGTAGGGACTTTAGTTGGGATCCGAAGTTTGATCGAAGCCGATCCAGAAAAAGCCACACTGAATCTTCGTCGGCGTTAGTTATTGCATTATCGGACGCCGCAGCCGGCCGCGGCTACGGCCTGGCCGACGGACAAACCCGCGTCCCCCGGCGAGAGACGCTCATGGATCAAGACTCGCCGGAAGCCGCCTCCGAGGAGCCTGGACTGAAGCTGAGTAACAAGGGTGCGGTTCAGCATGCACCCGCCGCTCAAGACGGCCGTGTCTAGACCCCGGCTCGCGGCGCTCTGGATCGCGACGGCTGCAAACATACTTGCGACGGTGGAATGAAATCGCCCGGAGATGCCGGCGGGGGCCGTGCCGGAAATAACGTCGTCGCAGATCGCCCGAATCATCGGCCGGATCGATATGTGCGGCCCCGAACCGTTCACGATCGTGGCAAACGGGTAGGGGTCTCCTTGCTCGCCCAGTCCGATCGATTCAAGGCGCATCGGCGCCAGGCCTTCGACGTCGTTGGCATCGCAACAGCCGACCAGAAAAGCGACTGCGTCGAAAAGCCTCCCGAGGCTCGAAGTGGGTGGACAGTTGAAACCACGCCGGAGCATGTCGCCGACCACGCGTAACGACTCGGGCTCGACGCGATCAAAGAGCGCGGCGACCTTCGGGTCGATCTCGTGCTCGTAGGCCTGGTCGACCAGGCTCAGCGCCGGGCGCCACGTTTGCCGCGCGGCCGCGTCGCCGCCGGGCAGCGGGAAGTACTCGATGTGACTGCAACGATCGAAGGCGCATTCGTCTCCACACAGCACCTCGCCGCCCCAGACGGCACCATCGGTCCCCCAGCCCGTGCCGTCGCAGATGATGCCCACGACCGGCGTCCTGACATCGTGTTCAGCCATGACGGCCACCATGTGGGCGTGATGATGCTGGACGCCGATTCGAGGGAAGGTTTGCGCCGCAGCCCATGCCGTGGAGGCAAAAGCCGGGTGCATGTCATGAGCGAGGACCAATTCGGCATCGGTGCCGAGTTCTTTCCAGGCCTCCGTCTGGGTGCGGAAACTCCGGAAGTTGGCGGCGTTAGAGAGATCTCCGTAGTCGCGGCTTACGTGGGCCTGCCCATCTCGCAGAAGGCAGATCGTGTTCTTCAGATCGGCGCCCAATGCAAGAACGGGAGGGCGTCCACGATCTGGAACGGGGAGCGTTAGAACGGCGTCGGTGGGAATGGACATCAGGGGTGTTCGGGAACCAGAACAACGAGGCCCGCAT
Organism: Phycisphaerae bacterium; assembly: GCA_024102815.1. Taxonomy (NCBI): domain Bacteria; kingdom Pseudomonadati; phylum Planctomycetota; class Phycisphaerae; species Phycisphaerae bacterium. The sequence continues at coordinate 553 of JAGFJJ010000058.1, read as the reverse complement.
CGCGCAGACGAGCCTCCGCCTGACTCGCCTTGTTTCCCCGAAGTCGCAGGTAGAGGGTCGGCTCGGCGCCGTCCCGCCGCATCGGCGCGACGATGGCGCTGACAATATCATTGTCGAATGAGCGCAACGCCTGAAAGGCGTATGCGAGGTCCTCGCCGAGGGACGGCAGGGCGACCTCGATGCGCTCGCCTTCGACGCCCAGGCCGGTCAACTGGTGAAACGCGCCGACGACGTCGTAGCGGGTGAAGATCCCCACGAGCTTGCCCGCCTGGAGAACGGGGAGCGCGTTCAAGCGCTTCGACCAGAGGCAATGCACCGCCTCATCCACCGTGGCGCTGGAGGCGACCCAATCGGGATCGAAGGTCATGACCTCCGTGACCTGAAGAGACTCGCCGTCGCCTAGGTCGTATCGGTGCGCGCCGCGCACACGATGCTCCTCGAGCATGCCCACCAGCCGACCGCTCTCGTCCAGGACGGGCAGTTGATGAATGCGATGACGATCGAGCAAGGCGATGGCCCGGCCCAGACTCTCGTTACTGCGTACGGTAATGGG
>JAGFJJ010000057.1 GCA_024102815.1 Phycisphaerae bacterium | reverse complement strand
GTTACACTCTGTCACGAACGGCCTCCGTGCCTCGGCATGATTGCGTTGGAGCAAACCCTATCATACCAGGTTCGAAGGCCTTCCTTATGCGCGAATCAACGTCAACTCATGAAATATCCGGGTTAGGAGATCAGGCGGAAGTCGTTTGGCGACGGCGCGTGCGCGTCAGGGCGAGGCCCGCAACCGTCAGGGGTAGCCACATCGCGGCGGCCGGACCGCAGAAAGACACTCCCCCACCGCTGGGACCGCCGTTCTCATCGTCGATGATGATCGAGGGCAGCGTGGGATCGGGTACTCCCGCGACGAAGCTGCCCGTATGATCGACCACCGCCCAGACGGCGTTGTTCACCGTATCGACGCCGTAGTCGCCTTCTCCCATCGAGGGTTCGCCGATGCCGCGGTCGTTCTCTCCGACAGGCTCGTAGCGACCCGTGGCGTTGGAGAAGATCATGACGCGCAAGTCCTGCTCATCCATTCCCTCAAGATCCGTTTCCTGGTAGCTCAGGACGACTCGTACTCGGGAGGAGGGCGTGAGCTCCGCGGCGGCGACGGTCACGCTCCCGCCGAGTGCGTTCTCGTCCACCAGACCCGGGTACAGCGGCGTGACACGACCGGCGTACTCTTCGGGAAGCGGGTCATAGGCCATGTCGAGGCCGAGATTCGGACCGAGGTCCGAGATGGTCACGCCGACGCCGATGCGATCGCCGGTCGGATCTCCGGCGCTGACCGTTAGTTGGCCGTTGGCGCTCAGGCCGACAGCCACTGGGCCGGACACAGGCAGACTGTTCAACCCGAGCACGAGGGCGAACTCGTCCGTGGTGACATCGATGTCATAATCCGTGGCGCCGGCACGAGCCAGGTCGATGCTTGCGCCGGCCGAGAAGCCGACCAGGGACAACGGCAGTAACACCGACTCATCCTCGTCGGTTACGGTGATCAATGTTGTTCCGGCGCCGTCATCGGACAGAACGGCAGTCTCGGCTTCGAGCGGCTCGAAGGTTAACTGAGCCGAGCCCTGACCACGGGCCGTCTCCGGAGCAACAACGAGGCAAACCATCAGGATAATCAAGACGGCGAGGACGATTCTCAGCTTCATTGCGTACACCTTTCGTGGTCCATCTGACGACCGGCCGCGCTCGAAACGGCGGCGGGCAGGCGGAGATCGCCCCTTCGCCACGGGCAGAGCATCTATGCCGTTCACTTGTGCTATCGACTTTCGCGGGGCTCGACCTTGGCGAAGTCGGATCGCGTCACCCGGCTCGACATCGAGGATTATCGGTCGTCGGTGAATGCGACGGGCCTCACCGCTGCGACAATGCGCAGCGCTCGATCGAGGGCGGTACAAACCCCTGTGCGTTGCGAGTTCTCGGACGCGCACTACCATCATGTAGACGTCGAACCGGTGCGGCGCATCGCGCAAAAACCCCCCGGAGAGAACTCACTCGTGGACGTTCCCTACTACCCGCTCAACAGCTTCGGCCCGCTGATGAAAGGCATGGTTATCGGCGGACTGGGGATTTTCCATGTGTTCGTCGCGCAGTTCGCCATCGGCGGCGGCGCGCTGATGTGCTACTTCCAATGGCTGGCAATGACCGGGCGCAATCCGAATGCGCGGATACTGCTGGACAGCTACTTCCGGGTGCTGGTGCTGATCAGTTTCGTGATTGGAGCGCTCACCGGCGTGGGCATGTGGTTCACGTCCATACAAGTCAGCCCGCGCACCATCGGCATGATGGTGGAGGAATTCCATTGGCTCTGGGCGACGGAATGGACATTCTTCTGCCTGGAGATCACGGCCGGCTACGCGTTCTATCGATACGCCACTGTGCTGGGCGATCGTGCCCGGCTCACCCTGCTCATTCTGTATACGGCGGCGGCGTGGTTCAGCCTGTTCTGGATCAACGGCATCCTCTCGTGGCAGCTCACGCCGGGGCAGTGGGTCGAATCGGGCCATATCTGGCCGGGTTTCTTCAATCCCACATTCTGGCCGTCCTTATTCTTCCGTACGGTGGTAGCCATGACGCTGGCGTCGCTAGTGGCGTGCGTGGTCATCAACACGATCAAAGAGCTGGATGTGGAAGCACGGCGAGGACTGATCAATCGCGCGGCCCATTTCCTTGCACCGATGGCGCTGATGCCCCTTCTGGGAGCCTGGTTTCTGGCGGCCATGCCGGCGGACAGCCGGTCGTGGGTCATGGGGGGTAGCGCGGCCATGACACTGTTCATGAGCGTGGCCGTGGGGTCATCGGTGCTGATCGGCGGCTACGCGCTGATCGGACTGATCCGCCAGAAGCTGTACATCAATGGAGCGACGGCCACGTTGTTGTGCGCCTTGGCACTGGCGGCGACAGCGGGCGGGGAATACGTTCGCGAGGGTGTGCGAAAGCCGTACACCATTCGGCAGACGCTGTTCGCCAACTCGATCACGGAACCCGAGATCGCCCGGCTTCGTCAGTTGGGATCGGTGGCGGAAGATCCCTATCCGTTGCGGGACGCGGATTTCTATCCGAACGACCAGCTTCGACTTGGGGCCAAGGTCTTTCGGTTCCAATGCAGCGTCTGCCACACGACGGATGGCGCCAACGGCCTGACGCATCTGGCGGGGACGTGGACCACGGACCAGAAGCGACTGAACATCGCCAAGCTTCAGCACACCAAGCCGTTCATGCCTCCGTTTGCGGGCACCCCGGAGGAAGTGGAGTCGCTCGTTCAGCTCATCGAATGGATGTCCGATGGTTCGCCGAAGAGCTGGCCGGACACGACGCGGCAGGCGCCTTTGATGCAGATTCAGGCATGGCTGGACGAGGCGGGCATGAAGCCGACGATCGAGCAGGTCGCCGCAGCAGTGGAGCACAACTAATGGATACGGCGTTTCCCTTCGGCTTTCCGCTGCCGACGGCGTTTTACCTGTTTTTTTACGTGTTCACGCTGGTGATCCACGTGGTTTTCATGAACTACGTCCTTGCGGGAACAACGTGGCTGGCAGTGGGCTCGATATTCGCAAGACGACGCGATGAAGACCGCTTGACCATTTCCAAGGTACTGCGCGACTGGATGCCGTTCGCCGTCGGAGCAACGATCACCGCCGGGGTCGCGCCGCTCCTGTTCATTCAGATTCTGTACCGGTATTCGTTCTACACGGCCAATTTGCTGCTGTTCAATCGTTGGATGTCGATTCTTCCGGTCCTGATCGTCGGATTCTATCTGCTCTATCTGCTGAAGGCACGTCGCGTATCGGCCTGGCCCGCATGGTTACGCGTCGTGATCACCGTAGGTGCATTTCTGTGCTTCGCGTTCACGGCATACTCCTGGACGGAGAATCATCTCCTGATGCGCCGACGGGAATTGTGGGCCGATTTCTACGGTTCTTCCTCGATCTTCTTCTATGACGCCGAGTTGCTGCCACGGCTGGCCTTGTGGTTTCTCGGAGCGTTTCCGACAATGGCGCTGCTGGTATCGTGGCAACTGTGGTATGCGCAGCGCCGCAATCCAGAGAGCGTCGCGGCCGGTGAGCCGCGCCGTGCCGCGACACTGGCACTGGTCGGCATGGTCCTGACGACCCTCGCGGGGATCTTGTACTACGCGGCGATGACGCCGAACATGCGCGGCGTGTTCACGGGGTCTCTGGCCGGAGGCTACTTCGCAGCAGCTTCGATGGGGCTGGCCGTACAATTCATCGCGTGGATCGCACAGCGGCGCCGGCCGCGGTTTCAAATGGGCCTGCTGACGATGGCTTCGGTCGGCGCGGTTCTGACGATTTCGGGCATGACGGTTGTTCGGGAGGGCATCCGGCTGGTGACGATCGACATCGCCTCACTCTATGCCGCCCACGAGCGGGCCATGAAGGTCGGCGGATTCCCGGTCTTCGTATTCTTTTTCGTCTTGAATGCGGTTGTGATCGGCTGGTGCGTGTATCTGGTTCGCACAGGCGGACGCACAAGACCGGCGTAGCCGCTGCATCTGCACTCTCCTGCGATTGTGGTCCAATCGCACCGCGTGTTACGATACCGGCGGGAAATAAGGCCAGACCCTGGAGTCTTTCCATGCATGGAATGTTTGCGCTGCTGCTGCCGCTCATCTTGGCCTCGGCCACGGCGATTCTCCCGGAACCGTCTGCGGGTCCGTGGCGGGCGTGGCTCGATTCACCCGGCGGGGAGTTGCCCTTCGGGCTGGAGCTGAAGCGATCGGGCAACGAACGGCAGGCATGGCTCATTAACCCACCGGAGCGGGCAACCGTCCCGCGCGTATCGGTCGCAGGGGGCAAGCTGATCCTGCACATCGATCACTACGACGCGCAGATAACGGCAGACATTAGTGCGGATGGGAGGCGACTTGACGGCTCGTGGCGAAAGCGAGGCAAGGATGGCAGCTCGACGGGACTCCCGTTTCATGCCGTGGCCGGCGACATCGATCGATTCCTTCAGGATCCCAATACAAGAGGGAAATACTACTCCAGGATATCCGGGCGGTGGCTGATCAAGTTCTCCAGCGAAGAGCAGCCGGCGGTCGGCATCTTCGAGGCGGCCCTCGACGGAGCGGTTACGGGCTCGATTCTGACGGCAACGGGCGACTACGGCTTCCTCGCGGGACGGTTTGATTATCCGCGACTGCGTCTTTCGAATTTCGACGGCGCTCACGCGTTTCTCTTCGATGCCCGGTTGCAGAGCGACGGCACATTGTCGGGTGACTTCTGGTCGCGGGACACCTGGCACGAAACCTGGACGGCGACGCGAGACGACCGCGCGTCCCTGCCCGACGGATTCGAGCGAATTTCACCCGGACGTGAAACAGCGCTGGCAGATATCAAGTTGCGCGCCCCGGATGGGCGGGAGCAGTCCCTGCAAGACGCAGCGCCGACCGGCACTGTACGAATCGTCGAGGTATTCGGCACGTGGTGTCCGAATTGCCATGATGCGTCCGATTATCTGGGCGAATTACAGAAGAATTTTGGCGAACGTGGACTGCGGGTCGTCGGGCTGGCTTTTGAATACGACGACGACTTTTCACGCAGCGCCCGGCTCGTTCGGCAATTCGCCGAGCGGCATCACGCCCCCTATCCGATGTTCGTGGCGGGCGTGGCCGAGAAGGAGCAAGTCCTTCGCAAGCTGCCGTTTCTGACGCAACTCAAAGCCTACCCCACGATCGTCTTCATCGATCGCAAGGATCGCGTCCGGGCTGTGTACAGTGGGTTCGCGGGTCCTGCGACCGGCGCGGACCATCAGCAGTTGCGTCGGGCGTTTACGTCGCTCATCGGGGAACTGATGTCGGAGTAGTCGCGCGGGGGACACTCAGAGCAGTGGGGCTATGCCGCCGCTGCGCACCCCGACGAGCCGCCAGGATCACGAGTCCCGCAAGACCCAGGAGAATCGTTGCAGGCTCGGGAACCACGCGTTGCCCGGCCGTGTTTCGCGAGACAATACGAATCTCGTCCAGATCACGCCGCGTACCGCTCAGCGAGTTGATCGTCAGTGTCCTGAGATCATCGGAAAGCGTGATCGAATCTTCCCCTTCTTCCAGCCCGCGATGGCTTGAGTTCAGGTATGACGTTCCGGCCAGGCCGAGTAAGCCGTCGGTTGAGCGCAAGCTTGATCCGCCGACGAGCAGGCCGAAAACGGGCTGGGCAAAGGTCAGGGTAACCGGCCCCGAGAGTGAAGTCTGCTGTTTCGGACTACCCGGTGGGTCAAAGTGCACGATGAAGCTGTCGACGACTGTTCCGGCATCCACGACGGTGGAAAAGCCACCCAATTCCCGATTGGAGAAGGACTCGAACGCGCCGCCTTGCCCGATATCCAATGTCAACGGCGCATCCAACGTGACGCCCTGAGACTCGGCGAAGATGGAAAGGTCGCCGCCCTCGACGGCGTCACGGACCAGGGAAACCGGAGGCTCTGAGACGACCTGTGCGGGGCCGTTCAGAGCGATCAAGCCTCCGTTGGCCGGTGCAGCCGCCGCGACAACGAATACGGCCATCGCCAGCGCAATGCGAACCCAGAACATAGCGCCCCTCCGAAACGAAACGTGCCGTGTGGCGATATCGCCACCCCTACAAGCTACGATTCGGAGTTGCGGAGCGGGCTCAACGGCAGGAACCCGGCGTCTGATAACCGTCAATCCGTCGATGCCGGCGCGGAGCCCTCATCACTCTTTCCCAGGATGTAGTGGTCGAACCAGGCCAGGTCCCATTTCATTTTTGCCTTTCGATGCGAGTATTTGGTCAGGCCGTGGCCCTCGCCCGGATAGACGACGAGTTCCGTGGGAACATGGCGGTAGTAGTGGAGACCGCGATGCAGGGCGCGAGCATTGGCGGCCGGTACGCGCTCGTCGTTCTCGCCGACGTGAATGAGTGTCGGCGTGGTCACCTTGTCGAGATCGTAGATCGGGGACGCTTTGCGGTAGGCATCGGGCACGTCCCACAGCAATCCCTGCATGTAGTTGATGACATGGCCGGGAGTGTCCTCCGTGCCCCATTGGATGGTCATGTCGAGCACGCCGGCGCCGGAGCTGGCGGCCTTGAAACGCGTGGACTTTGTGATCAGGCAGTTGGTCAGAAATCCGCCATTGCTCCAGCCCATGACGCCCAATCGGTCGGGGTCGGCGACGCCGCGCTCGACCATGGCGTCCACGCCCGCGAGAATGTCCTTCACCTCAATGTCGTTCTCGTGACCAATAAGGTCGGTCATGAACTCGTCGCCGTAGCCCGTGGAACCGCGGTAGTTGGGGCTGAGGAGCGCGTAGCCCTTCGACGGAAGGAGTGTTCGGCCGTAGATCCAGAAACGCATGTTCACCGTGGTTGCCGAGGTCGGACCACCGTGAATCTCCACGACCATGGGCAACGGCGTACCGGGCTTGTGGTCCGGAGGAAGTTCGAGGATTCCTTCAACGGTCTTTCCGTCGGGGGCCGTCCATGAAACGATGGAAATCTGCGGCAGTTTCCACGTATCCACCTGCGGATTGACATTGGTCAGGCGATCGAAGGCACCTGCCGGCTGCCGCCAGTAGACGTCAGGCGTATGGGTCGAGGTGCCCATCACGAAAGCAAGCTGGTCGCCGCGGGGCGTGAAGTCGAAAGCACCGACGACGCCGTCCTCGGGAGTGATGAACTGCGTACCGCTCTGCTTCCCGCCGGCCACATCGGAGATGCAATAAACACGCTCACGGGCCTTGTATTCGCCCAGGAAGCAGAGCTCGCGCCCCTGGCCTCGCCACTTCGCGGTTCCACCTGCGATCGTCACGATGTCCGGTCGGCGCAGCTCGTATTGCGTGGCGTTGTCCCCGTTCCACTCGATCACGTAAAGCATCGGCGGGTAGCCATCGAAGGAAATGGTGAACGCCAGGGCACGGCTGTCGTCCGACCATGTGACGGCGTCGATCCACCCGTACGGTGTGGGATGCCCTGCCCGCCAGCCGTCTGGATTGGCGGGCTCGACCTCGCCTGTCTCGGCGTCGTAGACGTCCACGCGTGACCAGCCCTCGTTCGAAAGGAGCACATCTTCCGGCGTCGTCAGCATGGCCACGCGGCGCTGATCGGGGGAGACGGCAATCTGGCGAATGACACGCTGATCGTCAATGAGCTTCTCCGCCCGCCAGCTTTGGAGGTCGAGTTTCCAGAGCTGGCCGACCTTGTTTACGCCGTGCCCGTAGGTCAGCTTGCCGTATTCCTTTTTGAGATCCTTCCAGTCCGGATCGATGTGCTCTTCGGTGACGGTGTAATACAACGTGTTTCCATCGCGGGAGAGATCGAACAGGTCGATGCCGTCCTTGAGGCGCGTCACGGCGAATGGCTCTCCACCTTCGGCAGGTACGCGCCAAACCTGCTTCTTGCCGTTGTAGGGCGGCGCGTCTCCGTCGCCGAGTTTGCGGCTGCTGGCGAAGTAGATATAGCGACTGTCCGGGCTCCAGTGCGGCGAAGAATCCGAAGCATTGTCGAAGGTCAAGCGCTTGCTCTGCCGGCAGTTGACCTCAACGATCCACAGATCGGTGTTGCGGCTTTCCTCCGGCGGGTTCCAACGTGTCTCGGTGAAAACAGCATGACGGGCGTCGGGCGCGACGGCAACGTCTCCGACGACGGCGAGCGAGAAATAGTCCTCCGCGTCGACGATGTGTGCCCGCTCGGGCGTCGCGCCTTGCGAAGCGACAGGCAAAAGGAGCAGAAACACGAATTGCGCAAAGCGTTGACGGAACACGGCCGACCTCCTCGCTCTTCATTGGAATCGCGCAGGCGGGACCGCCCCGCGCCGCGCCAGCGTCATTGTAGGAACGAGGTCAGCACTGGCCAACGGGTCTGGCAGGCCATGGTGTCGGAAAGCGTTGCCGCCACGACGTTTCGGGTGTTTACGGCATATTGCGCAGTCGTTCAAATGCGCGGCGGAGGTCGTCCTCACGTCGCTGCCGAAGATCTGGCGGCAACTCGGAGCGGCGAACCAGCCATTCCATCGTGGTTCCGCTGTCGAGGGTGATCACGACCTTGCCGACGTAGGGGTCGCCGGCGGTTGGCGCCGGGCGCACGTCTTCTCCGCCGCCGCGCTCCGTTGAGGTCGGCCCTTCGAGCGCGCGATCGGCCCGGTAGAACAGAACGCCATCGGCGTCGATCAGATACCCCAAGCCGGTGAAGGCCGCGATCTGCTCCAGCGCGTCCTCGGCTGACTGTCGTGTAACATTGAGCGAGAAATTTCGCTGCACACTGTCCGGCAGCGAGGCCAGCGTGCCTGGCTCGCTGCGGACATCGACGCCGCTGGCTCGGCCCACGGCACTGAGCACTTCGACGAGTGGACGGTTGTTCAGACGCAAGGAAATCGGCCGCTCGAGGTACCGCCGGTATTGCTCAGAAACTGTCTCGATGACGACGCGGTCACCATCCACGCACCATGCCCACCCGAGATTACCGGAGGCGATGGTAAGTGCCTCGGAAACGCTGCCCGATCCCACACCCTTAAGGGCAGAGGCGAGCAAAGGCCAAGGGTCCGGAGCCGGGACGCGAAACTGAACACGCTCACGCAACCTATCAAGCGTGGACTCATCACCGTCCAGCGACTGGGTGGCGAGCTTGTTGATAAGTTCCAATTCGGACCATGTAGGTGAACGTCCCAGGCAACGCAGCGCCGGCGTGGCGACGATTTCGACATGGTCATCCTGAACAACAAAGTCCATGGCCAAGGGCGAAAGCAGCTTGGCAAGCCCCGCGCGGAGGGGCATGCCGGAAATATCAACACGCTGAAGGACGGTCTCGCCGCCGTGAGGCGCCAGATTCATGACGTCTTGCGGCATGACCAGACGTACGCCGGTCTGCGCGGAGACGATTCCGATGGCTTCGTCGAGCCGGACGTTCTCCAGTTGAATGGAAGTAGGTTCGTCGAGGGCCTGCTCAATCAGATCGCGGGTGTCGTAGACCGAGACCCCGCATGTCAGGATCGAAGTAAGGCCAAAGAGAATGATCTTTGAGGTGAACATCGCTCGCACTCACTCCAAGAGCCGGAAGTCCTCCAGCAGTCTTTTCCTGAATTCGACTACGCGACGAGTCTTGCGCTCCATGGCGGCTCGCCGCGGCTCAAATCGGCGGAGAATCCACTCCGTACGCGACTCGCGCATCGCCCGCGGAGACGACGGTCATTCCAATACGGCCCCCGGGACTCCTCGGCGCGGCGCCGGCTGTTCGATCAAACGCCACAACAGCCGCTGATGTGGACCGAAACCTCGTCTCGGTCGTCGACCCCGGTCCGATTTCCACGACCGAGACAATAGAAACTTCCGTTGTTGGCGTTGTCGGACGGATTCCCAGCGTGGCCACGATGGCAATGGCTGCAGCGGCAGCCAGCGGCGCTGCGTAGCCAAAAATGCGGATGATCGGGTTGCGGCGCCGTACAGGTTGCTGCAGGCGGGCGCGGACATCGGCCACAAACCGGCCTTCGTCCATGTCCGGCGTCGTCGAACCCCAACGGGTAAGGAGCGCGTCCAGCGCGGCGTCGCCGTCCGCGTTCTCAACCAGGTTCTTCTTGATGGCTTCGGCCTGCGCGTCCCAGTCCAATTCGACGGGACCGCCGGTTGCGCGCCGCACGATAGATTCCGCCTGCCGCATGCCCGACAACTCGGCCTGCAGCTCCGGCGATGCGGCAATCCGCGATTCGATCTCTGTACGCTCCTGGGGCGTCAGATCACCGTCGAGATAGCGGCTCAGCAGAAACAGCGGATCGTTGGGATTGTATTCGTCGTGGGACATTCCCGTTTCGTCCTGCGATCAGCAGTGATCGCGCCGCTGTGACTTCGTTCCTACCGAGAAACCCGATTCTTCAGCCGCACCGACCCAACCGAGTCTACAGATGCGCGGCCAACAGTTCCTTCAGTTTCTTCCTCGCCTGAAAGACGTTCCATTTGACCAGTTCGATACTGCACTCCAACACCTCGGCCACCTCCTTCTGGGGCATGCCTTCGACGCTGAAGAGAATCAGCGAAAGGCGCTGCTTCTCGGGAAGCTGTGCCACGGCCTGGGTCACGGCGCTTTGCAGCTCCGCGGGCAAGGGTCCGAGATCGGCCGCATCGCTCGCCTCGCCGCTCGCTCGTCCCGTCGGCCGGGCGCCGTCCGGAAGTTGGGCCTCGTCTTCCAGCGACATGGCCGCCCGGCTCGCCCGCGATCGGCGGAAGTTGAGTGACAGGTTGCTGACGGTTCGAAGCAGCCACGGCCCGAATCTCCCCGGATCGGCAAGCTGATCGAGATGGCGAAAAGCCCGGACGAAGGCGTCCTGGGCCACGTCTGCGGCGTCTTCGGCGTTGCCCAGCAGCCGATAGGCAAGCGAAACCGCCCGCCGCTGGTACATCCGCACCAGATCGGAGAAGGCGTCGGCGTCGCCCCGTTGGGCTTGCCGAACCAGGGCGATCTCGGACGCCTCATTCACCGCCACAGACTCGCTCAGCTTCCCTGTTCGCATACACTTAGACACAAGCGGATGGAGCGTCGTTAGTGACCAGCCGCGATTTCGTCCGCCCGGTATCGAACACGACTCGCGGTCCAATAATGCCCGCTCGGCGTAGCGGCAGCGAGCGTTGCGACTGCGGCGAACCAGCGTACAGTTATGCCGAAGTTTCGGATCATGCAATCCGCTGTGAATCGAAATCAGGCCGACGCGGTCCCGGCAACCCTCGGATTCAGGTGAATGATGCATGTCGTCAGGGATATTGACGCTGCTCGAAAGGCCGTCCACGACCTTCGGCGCGAATTCGGTCCGGTCGGGCTGGTGCCCACAATGGGAGCGCTGCACGAGGGCCACGTCTCCTTGATCCGAGCCTCAATGCAAAAATGTGAGTCAACGGCGGTTTCCATCTTCCTGAATCCGACGCAATTCGCGCCTGGGGAAGACCTCAGCCGGTACCCCGCGAATCTTGAAGTCGATTTGGACGTCTGTCGCGAGGAAGGGGCCCGACTGGTATTCACGCCTGATGTCTCCACGATGTATCCGGGGGACGACGCCACGGTCGTACACGTTCGGCGACTCGGCGAGGGGCTCTGCGGACGCCACCGGCCCGGACATTTTGACGGCGTCGCGACGGTCGTGGCGAAGCTTTTTCAGATCATGCCGGCAGATTACGCATTCTTCGGAGAAAAGGACTACCAGCAGCTCCTGATCGTCGAGCAGATGGTCCGCGACCTGAACATTCCGATCGAAATCGTGCGCTGCCCAACCGTGCGGACCGAGGACGGACTGGCACTTTCCTCCCGAAACGTCTATCTCTCGCCGGCGGAGCGGAAACAGGCGGCGTCACTCAATCGTGCGTTGTTCGACGCGGTGGAAAAGGCACGGCACGGAGAGACCGACGCCGGGAAGCTGCGGGAGGACGTCATCGCGGCGATCAAGGCGGCCGGTCCTGTGGATATCGATTATGTCGAAGTCGTGGACGCAGGCACGCTCGAACCATTGTCGCGCATCGATCGGCCGGGGCGCATCTGCCTGGCCGTGCGAATCGGACAATGTCGCCTGATTGACAATGTCGCGGTGGACGTTGCGGCGAGCCAGCCCTAGGATGGGCGGATACTTCGAGCAGGCGTGCCGGAGGGGCGCGTATGGGCACGCCGTCGCAGTCCGATCCTGACGGGAATATTCATGCATCCAGAGCTTTTCACGTTGCCCGGCGGCATCACCATCAAGACGTACGGGTTTTTCCTGGCCGTCGGGTTCCTCAGCGCCGTATGGCTGGCGATGCGGCGGGCGTCGCGCGTCAAAGCCGACCCCGATCGCGTGCTGGACCTTTCCTTCCTGGCGCTGATCTTCGGCGTCGCCGGATCACGGCTGTTTTTCGTGATTCACTATTGGGAACCGGAGTTCGCCCACCGGGCGAACAAGCTCTGGGCGATCGTGGACATTCGTCAGGGCGGCCTCGAGTTCCTCGGCGGGTTGATCGGAGCAGCCGCCGCCATTCTGGTCTTTGCGTGGTGGAAGCGGCTTTCGATTCGGATGTACCTGGATATTCTGGCGCCGAGCACGATGTGGGGTCTGGCGTTTGGCCGATTGGGCTGCTTCTTCAACGGCTGCTGCTTCGGAGGAGTTTGTCTTGCCACCGATGCGCAAACCGCGCGATTCCCCTGGGCGGTCGAGTTTCCCTACGGGAGCAACCCGTTCGTGCACCAGTGGGAAGAACGCGAGGTATTTGTTCCGGCGGAACTGGTCGACACGCGCGGGCTCTATCCGTCGCTGGTGCCGGCCAAGGCCCTGTCGGCCAGCGTCGAGCAACGGGAAGGACCGGAACGGGAAGTCGAGCAGTTGAATCAGAGGCTCGAGGAAGCCAGGAAGAGCGGCGCCGACGCGGCGACCATCCAGGGGCTGGAGCAGCAGCTCAAGGCGGCGCAGGCGAAGAAGGCCGCAGCAGAGCAGGAGCTCGGGCTGGACAGTCTGGCCTATGCCCAGAAGTTCCCCTCCCGGGACCACCCCGATCGCGTAATGTCCGTGTCGGAACTCCAGGCGCTGGCGGCGCGGTATCGCTCGCTGCCGGTACATCCCACGCAGTTGTACTCCAGCATTCACGCACTGATTCTCTCCGGTCTCCTCTCGGCGGTATTCTACACCCGCGAGCGTCATGGCATGGTCTTCGGTCTGATGTTGCTGTTGTACCCCATCGGACGCGTGCTCTTGGAGATTATCCGGACGGACAACCCGCATGACGTGGGCGGGCTGACCATTTCTCAATTCACGGGGCTGTCGCTGGCACTGATTGGTGTCGTTTATTTGCTTGTGGTGTATCGCGCCTTGCCAGAGCGGTCACCGTTGGCGGTGCCGGTGGTCCGGGAGGAAACGGAGCAGTAGCATCATTCGCCGCCGGAATCATCGGGCTCCGTCGGTGGCGAGAACGGATTCTCCGGTTCTTCCGCTGCGGGAAGTGGACCCAGGTCCGTGTTGCGAGCCAGTTTGATCTTCAATTCCCGCTGCTCGCCTTTGCGCTCCGTCACGACAACGACTTCGTCGCCGGCGGGGATCATGTAAAGCGCCTGCACAAGCTGCTGGAAGTTGCGGATGGGACGATCGTTGGCCCGGACGATATGGTCGCCGGGAAGAACGCCGGCTTCGCGCAACGGCGAGGGGTCGGCCAATTTCTGAATGCGTGCAACGCCGCGGGCCTGGGGATCGAGCTGGATCCCAAGCCAGCCCCGATAGATGGATTCACCGGTGCGCAAGCGCTCGACGATCTCATGGACGCGCTCCGTCGGCAGGACAAAGCCGACGCCGCTGTCATACATTTCCGCGCCCGCCAGCTCACCCGGACGCTGAGCCATGGGTACGCAGATGCCCACGACACGACCCTCAATATCCACCAGCGGACCGCCGTAGTTGGCCGGGCTGAGTTTCGCATCCGTCTGCACGGCGTTGCGGTTCATGCGTTGCAAGGCGCTGACGATGCCGACGTTGATCGAAGGCTGCTCCGAACCGAGCCCCAGGCCGAGGGCGATGACCCACTCGCCGACGCGGACTTCGGACAACGGTTTCCACGCAGGCTCGGGCAGGTCCTTGGCGTCGATCTTCAGTAGGGCCAGTTTGCGAACCTGGTCGCGCGCGACGAGATCGGCGGCGAAGCGGCGCCCATCGGCCAGGGTAACCGAAACAAGCGACGGATCGCGAACGAAGTTGAAGCTGCTGGCGACGATCCACCCGTCGGAAGCGTAGACCAGCCCCGTTGTGGGTCCGTCGGCAATGGTGAACGACGAACCGATCCGCTCTTGAAACGGGCTCGGCGAATCGTCCCCGGAGCCGCGCCCGGGGACGGCCGATGGCTGAGCGCCGCCGACGGTGTCGATTCGCACCATGCAGGGCGCGACCTTCGCCGCGGCATCCCGAAAGACCTGCTGCGCCGCGCGGAGTAGTTCCAGATCAGGTCCGCGCGAAGTGGGAGACGCATCGACGGCGGACGCCGGAGAGCAAAGCCATCCGAGCATGGCCAGCATTTGCGCTAATGCCAGGTAGGGGCGAATCACGGTTGTGCTTCCTTCTGAGCGACCACGCGCACCGTTCGAATGGACCGGCCGCGACGCAGGACCACTTCCACCGCTTCGTTCATGGGAATGTCGGCAATTCTGGCTTCGAGCGTGTCCGCATCCGGTAGATTGAAGTTGTTGACAGATAAGATGAGGTCATCGGCGCGGATGCCGGCGCGCGCGGCCGGCGAATCGCGACGAACGTGCTCGATGAAAGGCAACACCTTCCGGTAGCCCGCGCTATGAACATGCAATCCCATGGCCTCCGCGGACCAGTGCTCAATCGCCTCCTTCTTCGATTCGGATTCGACCCCGGTCGCCTCCCGGAAAAAATCCCACAGGACGGCGCGGGGCATGGCGTAGTTGAGATGCGTCGCCGTGCGATTGGAAATGACTCCCCGCCCGACCATGCCGACGAGCTCCCCGTCGAGATTCACAACGGCGCTGCCCGGCGCCCCGGGATTGCTGGTGATGGCATCGATGACGAGGACCTCGCCGGTGTAAGGAAAATCGCGAAGCTGGCGGCGGGCATCAAGTCGCACGCGGGCGGAAAGCACGCCGTGGGCAATGCTGACGGGCTCTGGACCGTCGGCCACCTTGAAGGCATTGCCGGCAACGATCAGCCAGTCTCCCGGCAGAAGGGGGGCGTGGCAGGCGCTTTCACCCGTCCCCTCGCAGCGCAAGTCGTAATGTTCAAATGGCCCGAGTTCAGTTGTTGTGCCATTGTCACGAGCCACCCCGGCTTCCGCAGGATCGCCATCGCGGAGGCTGCGGATTTTGAGCAGGGCCAGTTGGCGGGGCGAGTCCCGCTTGACGACGTCGGCATCAAAACGGCGCCCGGCCGAATCGACGACGAGCACCGAGCGGGCGTCGATGAGCAGGGATTCGACGGTGAGCACGAGGCCGTCTGACGAAACGAGGATTCCCGTCCCGTACCCAGCCTGAAGACCGGCACCAAGGCCGTAGAGCTTGACCACGCGCGCGTTCGCCTCGGCGATGGGATCGGCAAATCCCCCGGCGTTCACGGTGTGAATGCCGACTGCGCTGAATAGCATCAGCGGCAATACGACCAATGGAAAGCGATGGAGGTCGATCACGGCGAGACCTGCCACTCCTGCCAGCGTTCGCGATATGCGTAACCCGGGCCGAAGACATCCAAAACGGCGGGTAAGTTCCAGTTTCCCGCGGTGACTGTCTCGACAACGTTTATGGTGACCGCGATTCCATTGAGTTCGTCGCGGGCATCAATGCGGCGAAGCTCATGCGTCTGCTCATCAAAGACCAGGCGCGCAACGCAGCGCTCCCCGATGGGAACGGCCAGGACTTCCGCAATTCGAGGCGCGGTGAAGGCGGATTCGGCCGGTTCGAAGGGATTCCGCGGGCGATCCTGATTGGCGGGCAGGAAATACGCATCCCCGGCGGCGTGGGCGATTGCCGCAAAGCGCGGCGAATCCAGATCATCGGTGTAAAGCGAGAGAAGCGCAAAGATCGCACTCAGGGAGACACGAACATCCGAGGTAAACTCGAACGCGCGATCGCTGTCGGCGCGCGACCAGGAGGCTTTTTCGGCGTCGAACCTGATCTTCCGGGCCCGGGCGCCGTCGGAAACGACCTCCTCGAACATCGCCGTCCCGTCCGCCCCGAACGTGGCCGCATATCGCTCGGTGGATGATGGGCCGCCGGAGTTCTCTGACGGATATTCGCGAACGACCGTCCAGCGCAGCGGCTCCGAATTAGTTCCCCCTGCTCTCCCGGCGGACAAGTCCCCCCCGCCTCTTTCGACGCCGACTCGCGCTCGAAACGCTCGCAGCACGCGCACGGCCTCACGGCGATTCACCGTGGCATCCACTTCATACGGCTGCGACATTTTGACCGGTAAATCGTCCAACCGGGCGAGTGTGTTAAGATCCTTGCCGTTTCGACGAATGGTCAGCTCGATAAGCCAGTTCCCCGGATACGTCCCCATGACACTGGCGAAACGGTTGGCCGTCGGAATCGGTTCGCCGTCGATGGCGAGGAGCCGATCTCCCGAACGTACGCCGGCGGCATCGGCCGGCCCGCCGGGAAGCAGTTGCGTAAACGCAACTCCGTCCGTGCCATCTTCGACACGTGCCTGCAACGTCCCATGTGGGACGACGAGCCCGGCACGCAGCCCGGGGACAAATCGGCGAATTTGCGCCGACGAAATCGCGTAGCCGAAGCCGACGTTGAACCGCCCGCGCGTGTTGATGGAAATACGTCCGTTGATGCCGATGACCTCGCCGGCCGCATTGAAGAGCGGACCACCTGAGTTCCCCGGGTTGATGGCGGCGTCGGTCTGGATGCAATCGGAGTAGGTCAGATTGCCGCCGACGCCCCACTGGTAGCGGTCAATTCCGGTAACAATGCCCAGGCTCACCGACGGGGCGTAGTCCTCGCTGACCGAAAACGGATTCCCCAGTGCCAGGGTGGTATCGCCGAGGCGGACGGCGTCGGAGTCGCCCCACGAAACGCTCGGGAAGTCCTCTCGCCCGAGAAGGCGAAACATCGCCACGTCCCCGCCGGGGTCGATGCCCAGCACTTCCAGTTCGTAGAGATTGCCGTCCGGCAAACCGCCCCAGCCATTACGGTCCATGCCCAGGTTGGCCACCACGTGGTAGTTGGTGACGCCGAATCCGCGAGGGTCAATCAACACGCCGGAGCCCCCGCCGGCCTGCGTGGATTCGAAGATGCTGACCACGGCCGGGGACACACGGGCAATGGTCTCGAGCCTTTGTTCCTGTGCGTCTCGGACGATGTCGACCGGACTGGGCGCCTCGGCCTGTACGAGCGTGCTCGAAGGCACGAACGCGGCCAAAGCCACGCCGCAGATCACGACGCCTGCCGCGCGCCTCGGAGAAAGTAGCTCGCCTGCGCCGGTCGGCATCCGGTGGTCTTTTCCAATTGATCCAGCCATGATCAGTCGGTTCCCGTGGACCGTTCTCGCGGCTTGAGCAAGCGCGCCCCGCCGCATACGACGTAGTCGGACACGTCGATTCCGTCGCCGTAGTCGACAATCAGGGAAAGCTCACGAACGCCGCGGACATCAACGCGGATAGTCATCGGCGGCCGCGATCCGCACACGGTCGTATCGTAGAGTTCTCTTCCATCGCCGAGTACCTGCAGCGCCGCGACCCCTTGCGGACGAACGAGGTCATCGATACCCGTCTCCGCAACAAACGTCTCGTATCGGCCGTTCAGAGTGTAGTCCAACCGCGTAAAGCTGCGCAGCCCGAGTCCGCGTTCAAAGATACGCCCGCCGCAGCGCAGCTCTCCGCCGGCGACACTCCGGTCATTTCCGATCGGCGGATCGTCGTGCAAACGACCGCGAACGAGCACCTGTTTCGGCGTCAATTCTGTGAGATAGACCATGCGTTCGCTGTAGATGTCGGCCCGCTGGACATCCGCGACGGGCACGACGGCATACGAGAAGATCGCATTGGTGACTTGCAGTGACTGCGCGTCGGCAGAGCGCAGCGACCCGGCAAGGACGGCACCGCTCTTCGTGCGAACCAGCATCGATCGGCGCTCTGGTTCCACGGCAGGACGGGCCAGCACGATGGCATACATCTTCTCGAAGAGAAACGGTCGCGGGCGATCCTGAAAAACGAAAGAGCCCCCGTCAAGGTCGAGGAAGCCTACCCGGCCGGATACCGAGCGAGCATCCGCCGTGCTGCGCGTGATGAGCTGATCCTCCCCGAGGCGACGGTCACGCAGGGATTCACGAAACGCCGCGTCCGCTCCGGCGTAGTCGCTCTCACTTGCAAAACGAATGGCCGCAATGGCATCCAGGGGAACTGCTGTGTCTTCGCCGAAGAGCGAGCGCACCCGAATACCATCTTCGGTTCGGCCAAGAACTGTCATGGGAAAACGGCTGCCATCATTCAGATAGAGTATGGGCCGGTCATCCGCAGGGACCCCCTCATGCGCAGCCTGCGAAGGCGTCGCTTCAGATGGCCTGCCCTCTGCAACGGCATCAAATGGTCTATCGAACTCGATGCCGCTGAGTTCAGACAGCCCGATTTCTTTCTCAATTCCACCAAGCTCGACCCGAATACTCCGCCCGTCCGCGCTACCGAGCCATTGGCCCGTCTCGGACAAGCCGTCAATGTAGGTCAGGGAAACCGCTCGGGCAGGTTCCGCGCTCGGAGAGAAAGCGGACGTCGGCTCCTCGACGATCTGGCCCACAACCAGGACGACAAGCACGATGCGCAACATCGAAACGCTGCTCCGTCGGAAAGGCATCCAATGACATCCATTCGCGACATTCATGGTTTCTTGGCCAGCTCTTCGTAGTACTGTTCCACGAGTTGCCGATAGCGGCTGGGGAAGCTGTCGCGGAGGGCCTGAAGGATTCGTTCGCGTTCCGCAGGAGGAAGTGATCCCCAGGCCTCGGCCGGATTGGCCCGTCGCCCGCCGCGCGTCGGATCCTGATTGCCATCCCCTCCCGGCAATTGCGAGTAAGGCGCCGGATTCGACCCGGGCTCTTTCGTTCCGCCGGCGCTACCCTGTCGCTGCCCGGGCTGCTGTTTCTGCTGCTGTCCGCCGTTCTGATTCTGCGATTGGCTGGAACCGCTCTGGCCGCTCTTTTCCTGCTGCTCAGCCTGTTTGATCAGGCGGTCGAGCAGATCAATGATGCGATCCTGACGCTCATGGAGTACGTCTCCAAGCGATCCTCCTCCCAGGCTGCGCCGCGAGTAATCCATGAGGTCCACGACCTCCCCGATCTTCCCAGGCTGGAAGTTGGCAAGCTCGGCAAGGATCTGCTCCGCGGAGATGGTCAGTCGCTGCGGGGCCCCGGGGTAGTCGGACAGGAATCCTTCGAGCACTTCGGCCGCGGCGTCATATTGCAGATCTGCGAGCAGGCTGATGCCGTGCAGGAAACTGATCTCGGCCGTGGCGTAGGTATACGCCTGCAGCGCCGTGCCGCCGTCTTCCAGCAGTCGATCGATCAGTGGGCCGGCCGCGACCGGGCGGTCGAGCGCGACCAGCGACTTGATCTCGTAAACGGCGGCGTGGGTGGCAACAAAGAGATTCTCGTCATCCCGAAGGCGGGCCATCACATCAAGGCAGCGGGGATAATCGCCCTGATCGTAGGCGACGAGTCCCTCACGAAGGGACGGAGACAGCAGCGCGAGTCCCTGCGTTAGGAACTCCGCCGGATCGCATCCGTCGCACTTCCGCCAACCCTCGCGGATCAGTTCTCGGGCATCGGCCGGAAGGGTAGGAAAGCGATCGAGTTCGTCGATGAATCGCTCCACGGGCGATTGTGCGGTTGCCGCCTGGGAAACCGTCAGAATCGCGCCGATGCAGACGGCGAGGGAAACTCGCCAACGCGCGGATATTGCAAAGTGGAAGTGTTTCTTGCGAATCACCATGGCATCACTCCGAACAGTCGTGGCCTCAGGCCCGCGACCGAGTAGATTCGACGAAGTGGGGATCTTCCCCGCGACCACCGTGGATCTCCTTACTGTTTGCGATCGCGCAATTCGCGGGCAATCTCGACACACTCCTCCTGACGCTGAGCGGTGTCATTCAACGCCCGCCCCAACATGGGATCATCCCGGCTGACTTCCGATTGGAGCTGCCGCAGCGACTCGGTGCGCGAATTCACCCGCATCTGGCTGGTACGCAGCAGTTTGAGTTCGCCGGAAACGGGCAGCAGCGAGCTGTCCTGCTGTTGCGAGGATGACGAATTCCCCTGCTCGTTGCGCTGCTGCATCTTCTGAACCGAATCAACAAGCTGCTCCAGCGTCTCGACGATCTCGGCCTGAATCGTCTGGGTCAGCATGCCCGTCTTGGTCTGGGCGAGGCGGTCGGACACGTGGAACATGTCCTCGCTGACCTGCTCGATGATCCGCGGGAACACGATGGACGTGCCCTCCTCGTCGAGGATATGCACGCACGCAGCCGCATCATCGCCCAGCTTCTTCTGGTCCGTGGACAGCTTGCCCGCCTGAAGACGTTCCGCGCGGCCGAGGCGCATCCGGCTCTGACGGTCGAGTTCGAGCGTATCGTCATTGACGCGGCGCTGACGAACGAGCATGTCGCGGAAGCGCGCTTCCAGGTCCCGCAGCGTCTCCGCGCGATCCTCTTTGCGCATCTGATTGAGGATTTCCTCCAACTCCTGTTGCGCTTGTTCAAGCTGCTCGATGGCTCGATCCTGGTGCTCGGTGGCGTCATCGGGTTTGAACTTCTCGAGTGATTCTCCGGCGCGATCCATTTCTTCCTGGGCATTTTCCAGCCCCTGCTCACCGGGCACGGAACTGTCTTGCTGTTGACCGCCTTGCTGACCTTGCTGCCCCCCCTGTTGTCCTTGCTGCCCTCCCTGTTGCCCTTGCTGCCCCTGGGAGCCCTGCTGACCTTGCGATCCCTGTTGACCCTGCGATCCCTGCTGACCCTGCGATCCCTGCTGACCGCCGCGGCGGCCTTGAGAGTTATTCCGGCGACCCTGGCCGTCGTCCGGCATCTCGCGGTTGCGAAGTTGCTCGGCCAGTTTTCCGGTTTCCTGGGAAAGGTCCCGTTGGGCGCGGGCCTGACGGGACATGCCGTTCAGTTCGGACTGGAGCGACTCGCGCGCCCGGGTGAGTCGCTGCCGGGCGATCTCAAGCTGCCGCTCGGCGTCGGACTGCTGCTGGACGGCGCTCGCCGCGTCTTCGGCTCGGAGCGATTCCCCGGCGTCGGCCATGGAACCGCTGGCTTTGTTCAGATCGCCGCTGGCTTCAGCGGCCTGCTTGCGTGCCCACGCCGCAGCCGGCGAATCGGCAGCAGGATCGGGCACAAGCCCGGAGAGCCGATTCAGATCCTGAAGTAGCTGAATGGTCTCGTGACCGAGAAGATCCTGCGCCTGCGAGAATCCCTCCGGGGGAGACGTATTCTCCTTCGCATGGGTGTCCGTCTCCGCGCGAAGCGATTGCTGCTTCTCCAGCAAGTCGTTGATGCGCTCGATAGCCTGCTCGAGCTGCCGGGCCATCTGCTGCTGGGCGGAGGATTGCCCGGAATTGGCCCGGAGTGTCCGCTGCGCTTCCAGAAGGCGTCTTACGGCTTGCTTGTAGGCTTCGAGCCGATCGAGCTCCTCCTTCCGTTCGGCGTTCTCGGCGTCGCGCTCCAGAAGGATGTCCAGGAGCCCGCCCACGTCTTCCACCCATTGATCCTGGGCATCTTCCGCCGTGCCCAACTGCGACGATTCCAAAAGTCGAATAATCTCCTGCAGGCGATCGGTCAGCCCGAATTCCCCTTCGCGCTGCAACACGCTGGCCAGACGGCGAGCGTTGTCCGGCTCGATCTCGGCAAGACGCTCCTGCATGCGATAGACGCGATCCTTGAATCGCTCAAAGCGATCCCGAATCATGGCCTGTTTGGAGGCGAGAGGATCGCGGATGACCTCCGATGCCGCAGCATCCGGGTTGTCTTCTGCCGGTCCTGACGCGGCAGGGTCTGAACCGGTCTCCGGCTGCTGTGCCCACAAAGAGGACGGCGCCGCGAAAACGATCAACCCCGCCAGAAGCACACTCCGCGCGAGCGCCCGGCGGACCCGCTCGCGCGTTTTTGCAATGTTGAATCGGCGGCACGTATTCATGGCATCACCCCGATGGATTCCACCGTTGCCCCGACCCGGAGCGCTGGTACCCATCCCCCGCTTATCGTAGGACCGGCCCGCCTTTGTGACGATTCCGACAGATCAGTCCTCAAACAGGCCCTCAACTTCCTTCTCTCGGGCCTTGCGCGTTTCCTCTTCCATCTCCCGCTGCAAACGGATGATGTCGCGGAGCATGTTGACGACCTCGTGGTATCCCTCCCATTGTACCATCCGCGCCAGTACCGCCCGCATCGCCTCGAGCACCTGCACCTGCTGCTCGTCCATGCGGAAGCCGAGTTCCTCATTCGGATCGCGCGACCAGTCGCGCATTCGATCGGCTGCGAGAACGGCGTCGCGTGTCGCGATGCGCGACAGCGGTTCGATGATGCCGTCCTCGAGGCGCTCCCTTTCCTCCCGCACATCCAGTCGATTCACCTGAAGTTCCGTGAGCACGGCGTCAAACTGCTGGCGGAGCACGTTGATCGACCCGGCAATATGCCGCTGCCGTCGCTCCAGCGGCGCCAGCGCCGCGCCGACAGAGTCGGCGCCCGCGCCCGCCTCGGCCTCCCGCCGCCACGTCAGCAACTCGCTGCGGACCCGTTCCTGGGCATCGACCAGCCGCTCGAGGTCCATGCGGTATTCCTGCTCGCGACGAGCCATCTCCGCAAGAAATTCCTCCACGGTAACGACCCGCAGAGCCACCACCGCCGATTGCGCTTCGTTCGGACCGTTCACGTCGTCAAAATCGCTCGCCCGCGCGAAAAGCGTCAGGCGGTCTCCGGGCTCAACCGCTTCGTTCATCACCGCCCAGGTGACGGTGTCGGAAAACTGCGGCGGGCCCGATCGAAAGCTGGAGAGTGGAATGAGCTTCTCCTTCTCCGATCCGCCGTCCTTCCGCTCATGCACATAGACCAGTTCGGCCGTGGCGAGCCCGTATAGATCGCGGAATTCCACTTCAATGGGTACAACGGCCGCGGGCGTGATCATTTCCCCGACGCCGGACAGCGACATCCGCACGATCGGCGGATCGTCCTTCATCACGCGGAGCGAGAACCGCGTCGGCTTCCGGTCCTCGAAGCCGAACGCGTCGCGCAGGTTAAAGTGAAGCGTCGCACTCTCGGACGCCCTCATCCGCGCGACGTACCAGCCGTCGAGGAACGTTGCCTCCTGAATCACATCGGCCCCCGACATGAGTGTACTCTGCTCGACCGGCTTGTTCGTGTGGATTCTCAGTTCGACTTCCGTCCCGGCGAGGACGCGGGCCACGCGCTGATCATCACCCAGCAGGACCGGCTCCTGGCGCGTGTACGCCGGCGGTGTAAGCAGCATGCGACTCTCAACGACCTGGGGGCGCTCGACAAGACGGACGGGGATCCAATCGGTGCGATCATCCCCCCCGCGAAGCTGAAAACGAAGCTCGTCCTGAACAGCCGGGAACAGGTAGCGATAGCGATAGGATCCGGGGTTGCCCACCGTCGTCATCGATTCCTGCCCGGCACGCCCCGATTCCGTTTCGAAACGGATCTCGACCTCCCGCGGCTGAACCCCCTCTGCCCAGGCCTGTACCGCGAGGTCATCGCCGCGCGCGCCCAGCAGGGCACCGTCGTGCAGTTCGACCACAAGTCGAGTCCGTCGCGGCCACTCGACGTCCTGGAGGAGGACGTTGCGTGCGAACCAGAGTCCGATGAGCTCGGGCTGCCAGGCGGAAACGCCGACACACGCGGCAACAATCATCACCAGACCCGCGGACGCCCATCGCGGACGGGACGGCTTCAGCACGCCGAGGAAATCGAGCGATGCCGTGGCTTGTACGGTCCGATGAACAGCCGACGCCATGAGTCCCGGTGAGTTGGCATCGGCCGCGCCCGTTTCTCCGGCCGCGAAACGGACCGCGGATACCAGCGAGCCCTCGAGTCCGGGATGGCGCCGCTCGATGCAATGGGCCAGATCGCCGGGCTCGAATCGGACCAGCCAGGGCTCCAGCACCCGGCGAATGAGAATCCAGACAGCCCCCAGCCCGACAACGCCGAGCAACGCCGCGCGCATACTCCACTGGAGTCCGCGTGAGTAGTAATCACACAGCAACTGGAACGCGGCCATCCCGACGAGAAACGCGGCCAGAACCAACAGTCCCTCGACCACCAGGTACATGCGCACACGCCGGATGCCGTGGCGCAGGCGCCCCGTGAGCGATCGTGCCGAGTTCTGCAAATTCACAGTCGTGTGATCCATACGCTCGCCGTACCGCACGCTACAGCAGTTGGTTCCATTTCCGCACGGCCCATTCCAGGGCCAGGAGCCCCACGATCACCCCCATCAGAACACCGTTGTCCCAAAGCGGCTGGGGACGGGAGCGAACGGGCACCTCCTCGTGCAAATCCTCGATGGCATCGGTCATCGCACGCGCTTCGTCCACCGCGTAATACCGGCCCCCCGCCGACTGCTCGGCCAAGAGACGCATCGCCGCGGGATCGGCCTGCGGCCGGCGCATCTCCAGGTTAGGACGGGCCACGCGAAGATCGCGCGAAGCCTCGACGGAATCTCCTCCGGCCGCTTCAGCCAGGCGAATGCGAACGCGGCATACGCCCGTCTGGCGCGGGATGAATCGACCCTCATACCAACCGGGCCGATCAGTTTGCGACTCAAGTGGGAAGGTCTGCCGCTCTCCGCCGATTTCGAACTCGCCCGTCACGCGATCTCGACCCAGCGGCTCATAACGCTCGTTCAAAAGCCGAGCCTTGACCGTCACCGAATCGCCCAGGACGACGGAATCGGAATCGGTCTGAATGTTGATGCGCCGCGAACCGCCCAGGAGGCGACCCTCGGCCAGGAAGCGCAGCATCTGCACCCAGAAGCGCTCGTGCAGCTCCGCCCCGTATTGCCGCCAGCGCCACGTCCCGTCGAACGCCAGGAAACCGGACCGACCTGCTCCCGCAAACTGAACCGCCGCGAGAACGTGCGGACCGAATGTGTTCCGCATGCGCGGATCGCCGTCACGCAGGAGCACCGTCGCCACCGGCTTCTCCCGAAGCACCGGGTAGTGCCAATAGACCTCGCCGATCAGCTGCCAGACAAGCCGGGACGCAACCGGATCGTCGGCCAGTTGCATCGCGGGATGGGCTGCGGCACCCTCGGGAATGATGAACGGCGAGGGACGCTCCTGGTAGTAGCCGATCTGGTTGAGCACCAGATCGGCTTCAGGATCGAGCACCACGGGCAGAAGGTCGGTCAACGGCCGCAGTTCAGACTCGCGGAGAAACGACGGCGAGTAGGTTCGAGCCGCCTCGAACATCAGGCCGCCGCCGTAATCCGTCACCAGTCGATCGACATTCCGACACCATTCGTTGTCGAACTCTTTGGGATCGGGATCGAGCATGACGATGACGTCATAAACGAACAACTCCTCGGGAAATCTCGGCAGGTGATCGATGATCGTATTCCCGTCGCGCACCGCGCTGACGTCCGCCGATTGCAACCAGCAACTCACATTGAACGACTCGTCGCGGATGAGCAGCCGGGAGAGGTACCGGTACTCCCAGCTCGGTCCGCCGGCAATCAGCAATACGCGCGTGCGCGTGTCGATCACGTTCACCGTCGCCTGCGCGGCGTTGTCGTCAGCCAGGGATTCGCCGGGAATCGGCTCCACGGAGACTTCGTAGGTGAATCGACCTACGCCGGTCTTGCGCCGCTCGAAACGCAGCTCCGCCGTGGCCGTCCCGGGTTCGACGAGCAGGGAGCGCTGCTCCACGATCTGGGCCGGCGCTCCGGAGGACTCCTCCCGTTCAAGCAGGCGAATCTGTAGCGTTTCGCCGGCCACGCCCTCCAGGGCAAGTCTCGCCGTGAGGTTGAAGGGGTCCTTCTGGAGAACGTTCGTCGGCGCCTCCACCTCAACAACGCGAACGTTGCGCGGCGGCGATGGATCACCGATCGCGACCGTGTGCAAGACGATGTCGCGCTCGGCGGCGAAGCGGGCAATGTCGTCGGCGGAACCTCCTTCGTTGAATCCGCCGTCACTGATCACGACCACGCCGGCGATAGGCGCCCCCCCGGCGGCCTCGACCACCCGCCGCAGGGCGCGGTCAAGATTGGTCGCAGGGCCGTTGGCTTCCAACGGGAGCGCTGCCATCGGCGCCCCGGCATCGCCGGATGCTTCCGCTTCATCCGACTTCGCTTCGGGTACCGGTGGTGTATTCTGTCCCTGCCCTCGGCGCTTGGCGGCAATCGTCTCCAGCAGATGCGGTTCGCGATCAAAACGGTAGAAACGAACCGTGTTTTTCTTCGCCAGTTGATCCAACAGCGCATTCGAACCGCCGCTCAGCACTTGCGAAGCGACGTCGACGCGTTTGACCGGCTGGTCACCGATCTCCCCGACCAGACGACCCACGCGGGCACGCTCCTCATCGTCGCGGTAGGACTCGGAGAGATCCATGCTCGATGAGGTGTCGGCCAGGACGATCGTGTATGACTCCACCCAGCGGCGCATGATTTCGACGCGGACCGGCTCGAGAAACACGCCGATCAGGAGCAGGATCACCAAGCAACGCAGCATCGCCAGAAAGAGCCGTGTCTTCGGACCGGCGCCGCTGCGGCCCTCCCGGCGATACATCCGAATCACCAGCCAGAGTCCGAACAGCGTCGCCCCGACGGCTGCGACCGCCCACCAGCCTTCGGGGAGCATGCGAAACTCGGTGAGCACCTCGACCGGACCGGACGCATCCTGCGCCATGACCGGCCGCGGCCAACCGGCCAGCAACGCCGCGGTCACTGCGGATACGCGCCCTCCCAAGGAGCGCCTATGCTGATGCTGACGGGGCATCATCGGCGTCGCCCCCAGCGAAAGGCGAGCACCTGCTCGGCCATCAGGACCACGATCACCAGGACCCAGAGTCCCCGCCAGAGCTCGACACGTGTGTCACCGCTGCGGGCGTCCAGACCTTCGAGCCCGACGATGTATTCGAACGCCGGCTCGGGCATCGCGCGGCGCAGCTCGGGCTCACCGGCCATGCGCAAGTCACTCTCCCGCGCGTCGAGATTCACCGGAACCATGCGCACGTCCTCCGTCCCGTCCTGCCGACGGAGTACGAACTGGTAGACCCCGGCGCGCCCGGCGAAATCCCAGCGCGCCACAAGCCCCTTGTTCTCGCCCGCGGACACCGCGCGGATCGGAACCTCCGGCTCATCCGGGAAGGAAGGCGTGCGCAGCATCGCGTCCGGAAGATACCTCGACGGGTCGATCGAAACCTCCAGCGGCATGCCGACAAGACGCGCGCCTTCCAGCCCGGCCGGCGTCGCGGCATGTTGAACCAGCTCGAGCATGACCGGCAGATACGTAGGATGATCCGGCCACGTGTCCCACTCCTTGTCCGCTGGGAATCCCAGCAGGATTACACGACCTCGACCGAAATTCCGTTCGACGATCGCGGGCGTACGCTCCGGGTCGGTAAATCGCGCTACGACACGCACGCCGCGATCCGCTTTCTGATGTTCCGCGGGGGCGGCTTCCACGGCTCCGACGGCGCCGGTCGTTGCCTCGCCGCCGGCGTTATCTTCCGGCAACTGGATGTCGTGGAACTCATAAAAAGGAACAGCACCGAGTCCGAGGGGATCGCCCTCCACTCCCATGGCGCGAAACGCGGGATGCGTTCGATCCGTTATGGAGAGATGCACCGGCTCCGTGGGCGCGATGCGCTCACCGATCCGAGCAGGCAGGAGTCCTTCGCCGTCCTGATAGAGGACCGTGTTGTAGGACTCCGGATCGACCTGGTCCCCTCCGAAAACCATCAGCCCTCCGCCGTCCGCTACGAAGGCGTCGAGCGCTGAAACCATCGCGGGAGAGACGCGAAAGACGTTTGCCAGCACGACAACGTGATAATCACCCAGGCGGGAGTCTTCGAAGCCCGCCTCATCGACTACGACGGGTTCGAATCCACTGAAGACTTCGCCTTCCGGGCGAAGGGCCGTGGACAACAGTTGCGCTTCGTCGAGAAGTGCGTCCGAAGATGGTTCGCCGTTCACGATCAGCACGCGCACGGCGCTGACCACCTCGGCCGCCTGAAATCGCGTGTCGTCGACGGGCAGTCCGTCGTCGGGAATCTCCAGGCGAATGGACTCAGATCCCGGACGGGCGAATTCCACTTCGAAGTCGACGATGTTGGGCTGCCGCGGTTCCAGGCGCGAAATGGTCTGCGTGGGTTGTCCCTGTGTCCCGAGCGTCAGTTGCAGCTCGACATCCCCCGCCGTTGCGTCGGCGAACCGGACAACGCTCCCCTTGAGCGTGACCGGCGTCCCGGCCACCACCGCACCGGCAGGGAGCACCAAATCCGTCACCGCCTGGTTGACCGCGTTTTCATCCCCGATATTGACCAGCACGACCCGCAGCCCGCGCTCCTCACCGGCCCATTCGCGAAGCGGCTCGAGGAGATTCCCGCCGGAACCCCCTCCGGCTCCCGCAGGCCGCACCCAGTCCTTCTGCTGAAAATCGCTGACCACGTACACGACCGCGTTGAGCACTTCCCCGCCTTCGCCGAGCACGGCCGCCGTCTGCTCAAAGACCTTGGACAGGCCC
The DNA here is from genome assembly GCA_024102815.1 of Phycisphaerae bacterium. Classification (NCBI taxonomy): domain Bacteria; kingdom Pseudomonadati; phylum Planctomycetota; class Phycisphaerae; species Phycisphaerae bacterium. The sequence goes on along the minus strand of JAGFJJ010000057.1, from coordinate 81,404 downwards.
AGCGGCAACTGCGTCGGTTCCAGAGCGCCGAGCCTCGTGAGGATTTCCCCGTACTGTGCCTGATCGAGCGTCGCGGCGGCAACAACCGGCGCCGCGATATCGCTCATGCGCAAGAGTGTGACCGTATCCTGCGGGCTTTCCCGACGGAACGCATCGACCAGGCGCGTGACCGCCGACCGGGCGCGGTCAAACACCGTCTCTTCGCCGCTGCGATAACCCATGCTGAAGCTGTCATCGACGAGAATGACGCGCTCCACGCGCTGTCGTCCGCCCCACGCGGCGGCGACGCTGTCCGAGGAAACGAACGGGCGGGCGAACATGGCCGCCAAGGCGAGGATCGCCAGGCAGCGCAGCGCGAGCAGGATGAGTTCCTCGATGAACATCCGCCGCTTGTTGCGCTTCTCGGCATCGACGAGGAATTCCATCGCCGCCCATCGGATCCGCCGAAAACGACGGCGGGCAAAGAGATGGATGAGAATAGGAAGTGACACCGCCGCCGCGCCCCACGTGAAGAGGCTCGGTGTCAGAAGCGACTGCGCCAGCATGGAATGATCGAAAAGACCCATGCGCGCCCTCTATGCTCGTGCCCGTTGAAGTCGTACGCGGCTGGCCAACAGCGCCGTCAGCGCCACGTCGAGCCCCGTAGCCGTGCTCAACAACGTGTAGTCGATCCGTTGATCGAGGCACGCCCGGCGGATGCGGTCGATGAATTTCTCCACGGCGTCGAGATAGCTCCGCCGCAGCGACTGCGGGTCGGTGAGAATCTCCAGATCGATCTGCTCCATGCCCTCGAACAGCGTGCGGTCGGTGAATGGAAACTCGATCTCGTCCTGATCCAGCACGTGCAGCACGAGCACGTCGTGCCCGATGTAGCGCAGGCGATGCAGCCCCGCGATGATCGCCTCGACATCTCCGAGCAGGTCAGACAGTACGACGACCATACCGCGGCGCGGCAGGCGATCCGCCAACGTCTGAAACAGTGTGCTGAGATCCGTCTTGTCGCCGGGACGGTGTTCTTCCAGCACCGACGCCAGCGAGACCAGGCCCGCCTGGTTGGCCGACGGCGGCAACCGCCGGCGTATCTCGTGATCGAACAGGGTCAGGCTCACGGCATCCTGTTGACGTTGAAGCAGGTACGCGAGCGATGCCGCGGCCGTGGCGGCATAGTCCCACTTGGTCATGCGGTCCGTGCCGGGATGCTCGGGATAGGCCATGGAACCCGAACCGTCCACGAGAAGGTGGACGCGCATGTTCGTCTCCTCCTCGTATTCCTTGATGTAATAGCGGTCCGCCTTCGCGTAGACGCGCCAGTCGATGTGGCGGATGTCGTCACCGGGAACGTACGCCCGGTGATTGGCGAACTCCACGCTGAAGCCTTTGTACGGACTCTTGTGCATCCCGCTCACGAACCCCTCCACGACGTAGCGCGCCCGGAGCTCGAGGCGGTCAATGCGCGAGAGAACCTCAGGCTGAAAGTATCTTGCGGGCACGCTCATGTTGGTCCAGGGCGTTGCGATGCGGATCGATCGCGTCCAGAAGTTCCGAGATCAGACGGTCGGTCGTATATCCTTGGGCCTCGGCCGAGAAGTTGGTCACCACGCGGTGCCGCAGAACCGGTCGAGCGAGCGCACGGACGTCTTCCGCCGATACATGATGCCGCCCGTGCAGCAATGCCCGGGCCTTGCCGCCCAACAGCAGCGCTTGCACCGCGCGCGGACCGGCCCCCCAGGTCACCAGTCGAACGACGAACTCGGGCGCGTCCGGTTCCGATGGTCGCGTCGCGCGGACCAGGTCAAGGGCGTGCCGAATCACATCCGGCGCGGCCGGTACGCGCCGCACCAGCGACTGAAACTGCTTGACCTCCTCCCCGGTGACGACCGCATCGAGCCGGGGCAGTTCCTGCGACGTGGTTCGCTCCGCCACGGCGAACTCCTCCTCGTAGGTCGGGTAGCCGATCTGCACCTTGAACATGAAACGGTCCTGCTGTGCTTCAGGCAGCGGATACGTACCTTCCTGCTCGATCGGGTTCTGTGTGGCGAGTACGAAAAAGGGCAGGTCGAGATCGTGACGCTGACCGCCGACCGTGACATGCCGTTCCTGCATCGCCTCCAGCAGCGCCGCCTGCGTCTTCGGCGGCGTACGGTTGATTTCGTCGGCGAGGATCACGTTGGCGAAAATCGGGCCGGACAGAAACTTGAACGACCGCATGCCCGATGCCTTGTCCTCCTGAATCACCTCCGTCCCCGTGATGTCCGAGGGCATCAGGTCCGGCGTGAACTGAATTCGGCGGAACGAAAGCGCCAGGCACTGCGCGAGCGAGGATATCGTCAGCGTCTTGGCCAGCCCCGGCACGCCTTCGAGAATGCAATGCCCGTTGGCAAAGAGGGCAATGAGCAACTGCTCGATCACCTCGTCCTGGCCGATGATGATGCGCCCGAGCTCGCTGCGCAACTTTCGATGCGCCTCGACGATTTTCTCGGCCAGGGCGACATCGTCCGTGGACGGCACCGCGCCGTTCGACTGTGACTCTTGTCGTGCATGTTCAACCATAACTCACTCCATTCCGCCCGATCCTCACGGACGGAGTCGATTTCCGCAGCCCGGCCTCGGGCTAACGCTGCATGATGGGAAGCCGATTGAAGGGCAACTGGAGAATGATCAACGCAATGGCCGTGTCGTAGATGTCCCCCACGCCGTCACGCGATTGGAACGAACCGTCGGCCTGCTGTTGACTCAGCATGTAATCCCGCCGCCGCTGAAAGTACTCATCCCAATAAGGGTCTCTCCCGATGTAGAGCGCCTGCGCCAAGTATAGATGGGCGTAGTAGTCGTGGCCCATAATCGCTTCCGGCGGAAGGTTCTGCTTGGCGTGCTCCAGCGCCATGCGCGCGTGACGATTGTCATACTCACCGGCGTTGTACCAGCAGCAAACGGCGGCGGCCGACAACGGCGGGTGGGAAGGTCCCGGCGTTCCGAGGCGATAGCGAATGCCACCATCGGCGTTCTGTGACGCCACGAGGTACTGCATGGCATCGTCCACGACGTCCTTGGGCACGGCGACCCCGGCGTTACGGCAGGATCGCAACGCCTGCACCTGCGTGATGGTCACGGACCCCTCGTCGGATCGCCCGTCCGGCGTGTAAATCCATCCGCCCTGTGAGCTTTGAGCACGCCCGATGAGCTGCACCCCGTTGCGCAAGAGATCCTGAATTTCCTGCGCCCGTTGAGGATCTTCCGTCATCCCCTGAAGCTGGCCGAGGAAAAGAACCGAAAATCCGTGGCCGTACATCGGTCGCGGCTCAAACTCTGGACGCGAGATCAAACCCGAGCTCGTCACCGAGCTCATGACATAGCGCGCCGCGCGGTCCACGTTCTGCGCGTAGCGTCCCTGCGTCGTCGTATTCCCATCCATCATCAGGGCGATGGCCGCAAGTGAAGTCATCGCTACCGGATATGCGTTGAGCTGGCTCCGGTTGGACCACGAGCCCTGCCGATCCTGCGTTCGAGCCAGGTAGGCCAACCCGCGATCGATGGCCTTGTGCGTCTCGGGTGTGATCCCGGCGGGAAGCGGCCGCACGGGCGACGATTGACCCCGTGCAGGTTGCGCGACCGCGAGCACCCACGCACACACCGTGAGAGCCGAAACGAGACGCCGCGCGGGGCAGTTACGCAGCCGCGTCCGATTGAAAAAGTGGCACAGCATGGATTCTGTCACGGCCCCCCGTCCAGTGAGGTGTGGTCTTGTTCGACCCATTCCGTTGGAAAGCTGTAGACACCCCCGTTGGTCCCCACAATGATGGCACGCCGCAGCGCAAGCACATCCCCGGCGACCCGCTGCGCCGCAGCCGGATCCGGAATGGCGAGCGATGGGCCGATCGGCTGGCCGCTCGCCACGTCGAGAACGGCAAGCGAGAGTCGCTCGTTCGTAATCGCTCGGCGACGGGTCGTAGGATCAATCGGCGAGGCTTCGCTGAAGACCGCAAACAGACTCTTGTCCGCGAGTGCGAACGCCCGCCCCGGCCAGGCGGTCGGTGCCAGATTCTCCCGAGACCACACCGCGTCTCCGGTGGCCAGGTCCACGGCGCAGATGCGAGAATAGCGAAGACTGTTGCGCGTGACCACCTGCTGCAGCAGAAGCGTGCCATCGACGAGCAGTCCATCGCGAACGGCTCGCCCACCGGGAACCGACAACGTCCGAAGGAGTTCACCATCCTCGGCGTTGACCAGGAGGAATTCGGTACCGAGAAGCCCCACGCCCAGATAGCCCGGTGCAGCTTCGAATATCTGCACGACGGGCTGTGTCACCGCCAGGCGCCAGACCACGTCCCCGGTGCTGGCGTCCAGACCCAGCACGGCGTCTCCGCTCTTCCCAGCCTCGGGACCGCAGAATCGATCGCCGGAAAGAACGAGACGGACCGGCTCCGCCTCGGAACCCGGTTGTACGAATCGTCCCGTCCCCCTCCGCTCACCGCTTGCCCGATCCAGAAACGTGATCTGTTCCAGCATTCGATCGGCCGCAATAACGCGATCCGACGTCAGCCACAACTGCCCGATGTTCCCTCCGGGGACGTTGGTCTGCCACTTGATGGACCCATCCGATGCCCGAACAAGGGTTGCATGGTGCGGATCCAGCGCCAGACAAACCTCGCCGGAATCCGCCACGGGTCGACAGGCTACCTCGTCGTTCTCCTCAACGAGCACGCTCGGCCTAGGCCGGTACCAGAGTTGTTTCCCGCTCCTCGTTCCGATCGCGAACACCCCGGTCCCCGGCACAACCGTAACGGCCGTCTGTCCATCAACCGCACTTTCAATCGGGGGCAGAAACTGCGGCTGCGGGCGAAACATCGCCTGGTTGATCTCGGGTTGCGGAAAACTCTGCGGAGCGGTCAACGCCGCACGCCACAGGTCACGTCCCGAAAGTGCGTCCTTGCACTCGACCTGCCCCTCGGAAGCGACAAGAAGAACGCGATCCTCCGGCGCAGCGGAAGCATCCTCCGGAAAACGCACCACGCGGGGAGGACTTCCCGCCGTCGTGGGAGGCCTCGACCAGGCCGGCCGTTGCTGGTCCGCCAGGACGACATGGGCCGGCGATTCGATGGCGGGCGGCAGCTCCCCAGATGGAGGCAGCCCTCCATCTTCGCGAAAGGACGTCGCCCACTGACCGATGGTCATCGACGCGAGCGGCCCGGCCGGTCCCTCGATATCCAGCCATTCGAACGGAACAGGTTCATCGAAGGCCGCGGCCTCCAGCTCCCTCAATTCAGTCGAAGCCATGTCAAACGACGGAAGGGCTGGGTCGGCATAAAGCCCGGCGAGTCGCATCCGCGCGGAATTCCGTGCCGGAGCCATGGCGCAGTCGCGAGCGCAGCACTTCAAATGTTGCTCCGCCTCCTCGAATCGCCAGCGACGAAGGGCCGCATCCGCCAGGGCCAGTCGCGCCCGGTCAGACACTCCCTCGTCCAGACCAAGTTCCGCCACGGCCAGCAACTTGCGATCCGCCGCGCCGGACCAGTCGGATGCAAGTGCCTCGCTGCTCCACCGGGTGACACCCTCGGACATCACTGCTGCGAGATTCGACCGCGCATCGGAGTCGAGCGTGGACCAGAGGGCCTGGATGCGCGGCGCGACGACCAGCCATCCCTGTTGCCAGACGCCCGGCTCTGTCTCCGCCAAGGCCGCGCCTTCCGGACCGACCACCATGTCCCACAGGCCGCTCGCCGCCTCCAGCGATCGTCCCATATCCGCTTGGCGCTCCGTCAGTCCCAGTCCGACGCGCAATCGGTCATCGAGTCGCTCGGCTTTCAGGCGGGCTCTCTCAAGGAGTTCAATTGACCGGTTGACGGAAGTCGAGTCGTCCAATGCCAATGCCACGGCCGCCTCGACGTACACATGGCGGAGGTTCTCGCCAAGGCTGCCCCCTTCAGCCATCGCCGCGGAATCGTCCAGGACCTCCAGGGCCTCGGCCGGCTTTCCCTGGAAAAGCTCTATTCGAGCAAGTTGAAAACGGGATTCGGCGTCTCCGCGTTGTTCGAAGTGCTTGCGGGCCTCCGCGTAGCGAACCGCCAAGTCGGGAAACATGCGCAATCCATCTTCGCCGTACGAATAGAGGGCGCCGTTTCGGCAGAGAAGCTGCCCCAGCGGCGGCGCTCCGGAGGGAAGCTGCTGCCGTTCCAGGACGCTGCCGGTGTTCTTGTCGAGCGTGATCATCCCGCTCATGGTGAGGACGAAAATGACGTCGCCGCAAAGAACGGCCTGCCCGGAAGCCGCCGCGTCCGGAACGTCGAACCGCCAGAGTTCCGCACCGTCCCGGGCTCGAAAAGCGCGGATCGCCGCGCCCCCCAGCCAGACGCGCTCTTCATCCGTATCAAGCAGATAACTGCCCCCGTCCAGATCCTTCGACCATCGAAGTCGTCCGTCGGTCACATCGAACGCGGCCAGATGCGGGATTTCCCACGTCGCCAGGATCACGGCTCCGCCCGCGACGGCCGGCGGTGCCGAGATGATTTGTCCGTCTCGATCGGATCGACCAGCGGATCGGAATGCCGGATGAAAGAGATACCCCGCCGCCCAGAGCGGCGTAAACTCAGTCGCGTCGACCGCAAAAAGCAGGCCGTGCCCCGTCGGCACGAAAACGATCCCATCAGCGTACGCGGGACGGATCTCATGGCCGGGCACGTCCCAGACACCCGTGATCGAACAAAGCAGCATCTCCCGCCGGATGCGACCGTCCTGCGGATCGAGAACGCCAAGATAAAGATCATTTTGACGGTAGAACGGAACCCACAGTTCGCCGCGGACCGCGATGGGCACCGATCGGAAATCGGCGGCGGTCAGGGGGTCGTCCGGCGCCCCGCCCCGCCCTTTCACCCAGCGGACCTTCCCATCGTTCACGTCGTAGGCATACAGGCGAGACAACGGCTCGTCTCGCAGTGCGGTCCGACCCAAGTTGAATCCGCGCATCGAGGGCGTCAGGTCGGCGTCGGCAAGGTTCATCCGATGCCGCTCGACCGTCAAAACGAGGTCGTCGATCACCGCCAGCGACGCGCCGATGTAGTCGTCGATCACCATTCGCCGGGGAAAAAGCAGGTCATGCGAAAAACGCTGGTTGCGCGTATCCCACTGAAGCTGGCGGGTCGTGCCGAGCAACTCGCCCGGCTGCTGCCAGAGCGTACGAAGGTCGTCGGCCTCCGCCGCGAGGCAACCCGTCGGTGTGCGAACGAAGATCGAGTCCCCCTGCATCTCGACGCTGTCGCCCGGGAACGCCAGGTTCCAGGCACCCCGATCGGCCGATCCCGCGTCACCCCCGAAGGCGAGATCGATCCTCGCGGACCACAGCGCCCCTTTCTCGATCGTCGGGTGGAATGATTCCGCCGACACGCCTTCGCGGATCGTCTCAACATCCTCGGGGCATGAAGCGCCGTTTCGCAGCGCGTACGCTGCTTCCGGCACTTTCGCGAGCCACTTGTCAAAAAGTCCCCCGTCCCCCAGGCGTGCCCGGTGGTTGTTGATTTCCACCGTCGCATCCGTCATCAATCCCATCATCGCCAATGCCGCGGCGAGCTTGCCCACGAGCCGCGCTTCCGGCACGTCTCGATCCTGGCAGAACTCGAAGACGCTTCGGAGCATGATCGCGGCCTCCACCGGACGGCCTTCGTCCAGAGCCCACGAAGCCAGCGTATCCGCTGCATCGTCTCCCCACCGCGTCAAAAGATAGCGGCGGACGACCTCGCGAAGCGCATCCGTGTCCCGCTCCGACTTCGCGCGCTCGTACAGCCCCTTCGCTTTGCCGTCGAGCAGGATGCGGTACGTGCGAAGACCTTCGGCCGGAAGTGCGGAAACCGCCCGTATCGCCGTCCGGCGCGCGGACTCATAGAGCTGCCCCCCCGCGCCGTCGCCGCCTTTGCGGGCGAGCATGGCCCCGCCGGGATCGTCGATCACCCGCTGAAGCGAGTCCACCGCCAGCTTCCAGTCTTCACGGGCGACCGCCTCATCGGCCTTCTGCAGAAGATTCAGAATCGGCGGTGCTTCCTCGATCCGCCCGGGGGCGACCGCCATGACCTCCGGCTTTTCAATGCCGGTGCGCATCGGCTGGGCAAAGGAAACCGTGGGGAGCCACAGTAGGGTCACCATGCCCCCCATCACGGCGCACAGCCGCACCTCTTTGCCGTCGCATGACCTGATCAAGGGGAGGATTCGTCGCACGAATAACCTGGAGCACGTACCCAAATGCCTGTGTCCCGCCGTGTTCGACCGAAGGGTCCGCGCAGCGTTTGGCGCGGCCGATCATCGTATAGAATACCGGATGCCCGTTCCAGCCGCTGTTGTTCCCAGGCGAGCGCGCCCCAGCCGCCGTTACGAATTCGATACGAGAATCATTCGGGGTCGTGCCCGGCGCTCGGACAAGAATCGACACCAGTCAGTGAATTGCTGTCGGCCGCCCATCACCTCTTGCGACGTTTGCGCTTGTCCTTCTTGCTCAACGTGCGCCGCGAGTCGGCCGTGGACCCTTTGAGTTTCGGCACCCCGCCGCCGGCCATCATCTTCGAGAACTGCGTCCCCATGCGCAGGCGCTGCCACATCGACTTGCCGCTCATCTCCTGCATCATCTTGCGCATGGGCATGAACATCTTCACGAGTTGGCTCACGTCCGATGGATCGCATCCCGCTCCGCGCGCAATTCGCCTTCGGCGCGAGGCCTCGATGAGCTTCGGATTCTCCCGCTCCTTGGGCGTCATCGACTGAATGGCCGCTTCCATGCGCACCAGCTCGCGCTCGTCGAAGTCGCCCAGGTCGCCCATCATGTCCCCCATGCCGGGGATCTTCTTGACGATGTCCTTGAGCGAACCCATCTGTCGCATCTTGCGAAGCTGGAGCATGAAGTCCTCGAGCGAAAACGCGCCCTTGGCCATGCGTTTCTCGAGCCGCGCCGCCTCTTCCGCGTCGTACTGACGCTGCGCCTGCTCCACGAGACTGAGCACGTCGCCCATCCCCAGGATTCGTCCGGCAACGCGGTCGGGACGGAATTCCTCCAGCGCGTCGAGCTTCTCGCCCACACCGACGAATTTGATGGGCTTGCTCGTGATCTTCTTGACCGACAGCGCCGCGCCGCCGCGCGTGTCGCTGTCGAACTTGGTGAGAATGCACCCGTCAAGCTCCAGTCGCTCGTTGAACGCCCGGGCCGTGCCCACGGCATCCTGACCCGTCATCGCGTCGAGCACGAGGTAGACCTGGTGCGGATTCGTCGCCTGCGCCACCCGGGCGACTTCCTGCATCAATTCGTCGTCGATCGCCAATCGACCGGCCGTGTCCAGGATGACCACGTCGCGATCCGTCTTCCGCGCCTGCTGCACGCCGTTGCGGCAGACCTTCACCGGGTTCTGCTGATCGCGTTCGACGTAAACCGGACAGCCGACCTGGATGCCGAGGACCTCCAGTTGGTCGATGGCCGCGGGACGCTTCAGGTCCGCCGCCACCATGATCGGGCGCTTGCCGCGCTCGATGAGCATCCGCGCCAGCTTGGCACACGTCGTGGTCTTTCCGGAGCCTTGCAGGCCCGCCAGCAGCAGGATCGTCGGACCGGGCGTCACGAACGGAATGCGCGGATCGACCGGCCCCATCAGGCGGACCAGTTCGTCGTGAACGATCTTGACCATCACTTCCGCGGGACGCAGCGACTGGATCACTTCCGCGCCGACGGCCTTCTGGGCAACCTCGTCGCAGAACTCGCGGGCGACTTCGAGATGGACGTCGGCCTCGAGCAGTGCGGTACGAATCTCCCGCATCACCTCGCGGACGTTCTCCTCGGTGATCTTTCCCCGACCACGAAGCCCGCGAAATATATTGCCCAGCCGTTCTGATAAGGCATCAAACATCGATGAACTTCCCGTTCCTGCTTCCCGCTCTGGCTTTGCCCTCTTGCTTTTGCCTGTCGCCTGATTCCTGTTGCCTGTTGCCTCTTTCCCGTTGCCTGTTGCCTTCTTTTGCGTCTCTGTAGTTGGAGACTTCTCGGTGGTCAAGAATCGCCCGTATCGGCCTGCACCTCGGCCGCCCCCTCGGTTTCCCCCATCCTCTCCGCCAGATCGGCAAGCTCCCGTGCCGCTTGGGCATCTCCCGGATTCCGAGCCAGGTACGACTCGAACGCGGTTTTCGCCTCGGCCAGACGGCCCAGACCGATCAGACAGCGCGCCTGGTAGAGGTACGTCCGCGCCAGCTCGGGGTTGAGGCGACGGGCCTCCTTAAGTTCGTCCAGCGCCTCCGCGTATGTACGCTCTCGGATCAGCGCCGCGGCGAGTTCGGCATGAGTCAGCGCCAGGTCGGGACGACGCTTGATCACCTCTCGAAATTGCTCGACCGCAGCCGGCAGGTCACCGCGCTCGGCGAGCGCCACGGCCAGGTTGTGCCGCGCGAAGACATCGTCCGGCGATTGCTCGAGCAATGTCGTATATTGCTCGATGGCATCGCCCGTCCGTCCCAACTCCTTGTACACCAGTCCGAGATTCAATCGCGCCTGGGGGAGTTGCGGATCGATTCCGACAGCCTGCTCGAGCTGCTCTCGGGCCGATTCGAGGTTCCCGCTTCGCGCCTCCACCTGCCCCAGGGCGACGCAAAGCAGCGCGGATTCCGGATGAACGGCCAGGCCCGTCGTCGCGGCCTTCCGCGCTTCATCCAATTCCCCCCGTGAAGCCAGCAAACTCGCCAGATTCCCGTACGCGGCGACGCTTCGCGATCCTTTGGCGATACCCTTCCGGAGCACGTCAATGGCTTCACCCTCGCGTCCCAGACCCGCCAGCACCGTCCCCATGTTGACATAAGCATCCAGGTAATCCGGCTTGAGTCGCACGGCTTCCCGCCATTCGGCCAGGGCCTCCTCGGGGTGTCCGAGCCGGGCGAGTACGCCGGCCAGCGAGAAGTGCGTACGCGGGTTGTCCGGATCAATATCGAGCGATTGCAGATAGCGCGGCAAGGCCCGCTCGAGTTCACCGGCGCGCTCGTAGGCCGCGCCGCGGAAGTAATGCCACTTGGCCAGGTCGGGCTCGTAGGGAACAAAGCGGATACTGAGAATGAGCCCCAGCAACGCCCACGCACCAGCCGTCGCAAAAAAGGCGCCTTTTCTCGACTGGGCCGCCTGCTTCCACACGGCCACCCCTGCCACGGCACAAAGCAGAATCAGCGCGGGAACCAGGGGCAGTCGGTAGCGCGTGGTGACGCTGAACAGCGCGAACGAAAGCCAATAGAACAAAACGAACAGCACCAGCAACACCGTAGTCGGCGCCACGGGCGAGCCGCACGCTTCAGCCTGCGCGGACGATCCTATTTGCCCGGGATGCACCCCCCGGCGCACCTCTTCACGATCTGCTGGGTGCGTCCCCTGACGCACCTCTTCGCGATCTGTAGGGTGCGTCCCCCGACGCACCTCCCCGCATGCATCTTGAAGAACCGGATTTCTCCGCCGCCATGCCAGCACGATCCCCACAATCGCCCCCGCCAGAATGGGCGTGAATCCGACCGGATCGCAGCGCAGCACGATCGATTCCTGCCGGGCGTAGTGCAGCTCCTTGTTGCTGTCCAGTTCCATCGGCCCCCAGAAAAACAGGAATTTCCTTCCGGTCAGTGCCAGCCAGTCCAGCGGATGATTGCGGATGTAGTCCCATGTCCTGCTCGTGAAATAGTGTGACACCTGCGATGCCGTCATCTCCCGGCCGGCCTCTCGTTCGACGCCTCGGTGGATGCGCGGGATATCGTACGTCGTCCACCCGTCGAGCCCGGTCAATTCTTCAAGCTCGGGCAGGTAACCATCAGCCAGACCCGTCGCATCGATGTTGTTACCGATGCGCAGTTGCATGCCTGCATTGCTGGAGATGAGCACGAATTCACGGGCCACCGCGAAGTTCCGGACCGTAACCGGAATGATCGGCAACACCGCACCAACCACAAGCCCCGCAACCACATCGAATCTAGCGCCGCGCGTTCTTCTGCCTGATGCCTGTTGCCCGTTGCCTGTAGCCTTCTTCAAATTCCACCAGCACCATGCCATCCCCACCGGAGCGAACAGCAGGATGTTCGGCCGCACAATTGCGAAAAGGCCGATGAGCACTCCGGCGGCAAGGCCCGCGAGGACCGAAGGCCTTCCCACCTGCCGAGCCAGAACGAGCAGGATCGCGCCCGCAAGGAGAACGAGAAGGGACACCTCGTGCAGTTCAGCTTCGTAATAGATGAACGGCCAGAACGTCGCCGCCAGCGCCGCGGCGGCCAGTCCCACGGGCGGTCCAAGCCAACTCCGCCCTAGCCGCCACAGGACCACGACCGTCCCGAGGCCGAACAGCATCTGGATCAGCCGCGCGGCCAGGTAGCTGTGCCCGAAAAGCGCGTAAACGCCGGCGAGAAAATAGGCGTACCCCGGCGGGCGGAAATAGGCCGTGTCCTTGATGTGCGGGTCAGTCTGCAGGCGATCCGACCAGACGCCGGTAGCTAACCCCACCGCCCATTCGTCGTGGTAGTCGGAATCGATGGCCGTAGGATGGGCGAAATCCGGTTCGCCGGTCAACTCGATCAGGTAGCTCGCGCGCAATACCAGACCTGACAACAGCACCGCAGCCAGCCAGATCCACTCGTCACGCCTCTTGACGCCCTTCTCCATTGGATCCGTTACGCCAGCACTGGTATTCGACGATTCCTGAATTCCTTTGAATTGGGAAGTCACTGCAGATTCACTTCAATGCCGAAAGCTCACGCCTTGTCTGCCCAGCCTGCGCGAAATCACGCAAATTCAAAGGGCTATTTGGCGCCCTGATTGTACGCCGGCCGGGGCCGTCGCGAAGGCTCGTCAGAGCCGCGGCGGGCGATAGCGCCCATCCTGCGGGCGCATTGTCGCGAATTCGCTGGCACCAGTATTGCCAACAAGTCCAACCGGCCGTCGGGCATTTTTTGAAAAAGAAATTTGTCAAGACAGCTCGATTTTTCAATTTCGGCGGTCTCCGAGCACCCGAACCGCCGTGATGAAATTCGACCAAGGACTCCAGATATCGTCCCGCGCGGGCGGGACGCATGCGGATACCATTTGAACGGGTGAGGCAACATGGCAACGCTGCAAGACGTATTACGCGAGAAAATCGGGGCCTATCGCCAGACCGTGCAGGCACTCCTCAGGGAACACGGCGACAAGGTGATTTCCCAGGTTACCGTCGCCCAGGCCTACGGCGGCATGCGCGGCGTAAAGGCCATGATCTGCGACACCTCGGTCGTCGAGGCTGATAAAGGCCTGATCGTCCGCGGGCGCCCGCTTCTGGACATCACCCACCTCTGGCCAGAGGAGATCTTCTTCCTGCTCCTCACCGGCGAGCTACCCGATGCGGAGGCCAAGCAGGCCCTTCAGCAGGAGTTCGATCGCCGCTCCCAGGTACCCGGGTACGTGTGGAACCTTCTCGAGGCCATGCCGGCCGACAGCCATCCCATGTGCATGCTGGATACGGCCGTGCTCGTCATGGAGCGGGAGAGCGCCTTCCGTCAATGGTACGCCAAGGGGATGCACAAGGACGAGTACTGGATCCCGATGCTGGAGGATTCGCTCAATATCCTCGCCCGGCTGCCGGTCATCGCCGCGGGGATTTACCGCATCCGCTACAAAGAAGGCAACGTGCTGCATTGGACGCACGGCCTGGATTACGGGGCCAACTACGCCAACATGCTCGGCCTGGCTGACCCCACAGGCAGCTTCGCCCAACTGATGCGCCTTTACCTGAACTTCCACGCCGACCATGAAGGTGGGAATGTTTCCGCCAACACGTGTCACACCGTGGGCTCGGCGCTGTCCGATGCCTACTACTCCGTCTCGGCCGGGTTGAACGGACTGGCCGGTCCGCTGCACGGGCTCGCCAATCAGGAGTGCCTCTCCTGGGTGTTGGAGACGATGGAGCGTTTCGATGGCGCCCCGACCGAGGATCAACTCCGCGAGTACGCTTTCAAGACGCTGCGCAGCGGGCAGGTGATTCCGGGGTACGGCCACGCCGTGCTTCGCGTGGTCGATCCGCGTTTCACCGGATTCCTGGAGTTCGGCAAGGAGCACTGCGCCAACGACCCGGTTTTCCAAACGGTCGAGCGTGTCTTCAACGTCATTCCCAAGGTGCTCAAGGAGTACTCCGACGAGCGCGTGAAGGAGGGCAAGAACCCCATCGCCAACATCTGGCCGAACGTGGACGCCGGTTCGGGCTCGCTGCTGTATCACTACGGCCTGACGGAGTTCCCCTACTACACCGTGGTCTTCTCCGTGTCGCGGACGATGGGCATGCTGGCGCAGCTCATTCTGAACCGCGCGTTGGGCACGCCCATCACCCGGCCGAAGTCCGTCTCGACGGAGTGGATGCAGAACACGGTGAAGGGGATGAAGTAAGAAGGCAATAGGCAATAGGCAATAGGCAAGAGGACGCAGGAAGAGAAGCGCGGGACTCGCAAAGTCGCAGCGGCGAATACTCAGTTGCGACGGCGGGCACGGCCCGCCCTACCTACTGTATCGCGCCATCGGGACGCCCATCACCCGGCCGAAGTCCGTCTCGACGGAGTGGATGCAGAATACGGTGAAGAATACGAAGTAGGCACGGAGGCCCAAAGGCACGAAGCAGAAACGACTTTGCCGGACTTCGACGGCCGGGCATACGAGGACTTGGATGATACCGGATGCCGAGAGTGCAGGCCGTGCACCGGCACTCGAGGTAGAGAGTGCATCAAACCCCCTCTGCCCAACTTGTGGCGAATCCGAGTTGGTCCAGGCTTACGTTTCGAGCCGCTTTCTTTTGTCGCGGCAGGTGGGTGCCCGCTGCCTGGTGTGTGGAGAACGGTTTCCGGTTAGCAAAGCTATATTCGCAAACCTCCGCAAGGCAACGCTGGGTGAGCCGTACGAGACAATCGCGGACAAATACGAATACATGCTTGCCTCGCCCATGCGTCCGTTGCATGCTGGCTTGACTGCCGGAGGGATTCTGCTTGGCCTCGGATTGGGTGGCGCGCTGGCGATGCAATTCGATAAACCTACGCTGGCGGCAGTCTTCTTTCCGATTGCGCTCCTATTCTGGTGGATTGGCCGTTGGCTGAATCCACCCGTTGAGCGAGTACCCGGAAAATGTCCCAAGTGTCGGTATGACTTGCGAGGTCTCCCAGGGCACAGGTGTCCCGAGTGCGGGCGACCATTCGAGGAAGAAGAGTCTGGCTAGATCGCGAACGCCCTTCGACGATCCCCTTCCCTCGGGCGCGGCGCCCGGGCCGATTTGTTGTATCACGGAAGGCGCGTTCGGCTTCAATAGAGAATTGAGCCGGCCACGAACACCAACTGAATCAAGATAACTAAAATTACGATTGTCCAAATTAGCCTACTGCCCTTGGACATCCCAAGCTCCCAGTTTCCCACTTGGATCTGAAAACTCAGTTCACTGGCGAGCATCTTACCGCGCGAGCTTGGGTCGGGGCATTATAATTCACTTCAGTGTCTCTACGATGATCTCGTGGTTCGTGAAGACGCAGATGTCGGCGGCGATGTGCATGGCCTTTTCGACGATGGTCGCCGCGCCGAGTTCGGTGTTATCCATGAGGGCGCGCGCGGCCGCCATGGCGTACATGCCGCCGGAGCCGATTCCCAGCACGCCGTCGCTGGGCTCGATCACGTCGCCCGACCCGCCGATCATCAGGGTCACGTCGGCTGTGACCACGACCAGCAGCGAGCGGAGCTGCCGCAGGGCCTTGTCGGTCCGCCACTGCTTGGCGAGCTCGATGGCGGCGCGGCGGACGTTGGTGCGGTGCTGATTGAGGTGGGTCTCGAAGCGCTCCAGCAGGGCGAAGGCGTCGGCCGTGCCCCCCGCGAAGCCGCAGAGGACGGTGCCCTCGGCCAGGGAGCGGATCTTGCGGGCGTCGCGTTTGATCCGCGTTTTGTCCAGCGTAACCTGTCCGTCGCCACCGATGGCCACCTCGCCGCCGCGGCGGACGGTGAGAATCGTGGTGGAGCGAATCGCGGGATCGAGTTCGTCGTGCATGGGGTAACCTCCTGAGCGGAGCGACGGTATAACGGGAGGCGGGCGTTGGCAACCGGCGGGCGGGCGCCCGTTGGGACGGTGAGCAAATCCGGGTGAATCGTGGCGGACGGGACGAGCCGGATCGACACTACCGCGCAGTCAAGAGGTGCATCGAGATGCACCCAATGTGGCTACGGCGCAGGGCGGAGTCCGACGGTTGCGCGCAGTCAAGAGGTGCATCAAGATGCACCCTACCTGGCTGCAAATCCAAGCACGCCGACCAGGGAAGATCGCACCTTGAAGACGAACCCGAGCAGCTATGTGTCGCGGATCGGAGTAACTTCCTGCCGATCCGCCGTTGCGCTGTTTGTTCTAGCACTCGCCGGATGCCAGGGATCTTCGTCGCGGGTTGCGCCCGCACCGGTGCCCAGCGCGACTGCTTCGTCGAACGAGAATGCGGCGGGCGATGCGTCACCGGTCAAGTCAGAGCAAGTCGATGACCAAACTCACGAGCGGGAGCTGGCCGCGGCGCTGGCCGTGCTCGAGGCGCAGACCGATCCCGGTTGGCTTACGGTCACGGACATTGCCGACGGGGCTGAAGGCGGCTGGGCGACGGGCGATTTTGATGAGGAGCGCAACCGGCTGGTCATCGACACGGAGAACGTCACGGGATTCGCGGTGGACATGAGCCGGGTGCCGGTCGATTGGGGCAAGCTGGTCGTGCTTCGGCTGGACGGCCGCAACAGCGAGCTCCGCAAGCGTGACGCGGCGGTTTATCAATTCGTGATTGACGCGGAGGGGCGCTGGGTGGTGAAGGAGTAGGCGAGTGGTGCGTCAAGATGCACCCTACTTGGCTAGGGCAGCGTGTACTTGTAGATTTTGCCGTCCTTCATGATGATGACGAAATTCGTGCCGGCATCGGCCACAAGGTCGAGGTCTTCCAACGGGTTGCCGTCGACCAGAATGAGGTCTGCCAGCGCGCCTTCCTTGATGACACCCAGTTCGCCGGGGTATGGATCGCGCGGACCGCACAGTTTGAGGAGCTGCGCGTTGTCGTGCGTCGCCATCTTCAGCGCCTCGTGGGGCGTGTACCACTTCTGCAGCTTCGCCAGGAACTTGCCCTGCTTCGCGGTGAGGGCTCCATCAAACAGCAGATCGGTGCCGAAGGCAGTTTTGACCTTGTACCTCTTGGCGAGCCCGATGGCCTCGTCCAAGCCGGAAACACACCGCTCATACTTGGCCGTGCTGATGGGGCTCTCGAACTTGAAGGCGTCCTCGCCATGGGCGTCCATCGGCTGCATGCTCCACCACACACCCTTTTCCGCCATCAGTTTGGCCGTGTCCTCCTCGATGAAGAAGCCGTGTTCGACGGAAAGTGCGCCGGCTTCGATCCACATCTGGATAGCCGCATCCGTGTTGGCATGGATGGCCACATAGGTATTCCAGGTCTTGGCGACGTCACATATCGCCTTCGCCTCTTCGAAGGTGTACTCCGTGACATCGAGCGGGTCGTACAGGGAGCTCACGCCGCCCCCGGCATGGGCCTTGATCTGGCTGGCACCCATGCGCAAGGCCTCGCGGGTGCGCTTGATCACCTCCGGCACCCCGTCGGCGATCAAGGTGTGTCCGATTCTCTGCGTATAGTCGAGCGGAGTCCCCGGATTCTCCGGCACATCGTTGAAGCCGCGGAAGTCGCCGTGCCCGGAGGTCTGGCCGATGTACGGCCCAGAGGGGTAGATCCGCGGGCCTTTGGCTAGGCCCGCCTCAATAGCGTTCTTGACCCCAAACACATTGCCGCCAACATCGCGCACGGTGGTGAAGCCGCGCAACAACGTCTCGCGCGACGATTCGGCGGCCGCGATGCTGAGGTATCCGAAGTTAGCGTTCATGATTTTGCTGATTGGCCAGAAGCAGAACATCGTGTGCCAGTGGGCGTCGATCAAGCCGGGCATCAGCGTCCGTCCGCCGCCATCGATGACTGTCGCACCGTCCGCGGTGATTGGCTTGGTCGAAACGGTCTTGATAAGGTTGCCCTCGATCAGGACGTTCGCGTTCTCAATCCGGGCCTCGTTCAAGCCGTCGAAGACATGGACGTTGGTGAAGAGCGTCAGGTGCGGTTCAGTGTGCTGTGCCGACGCCACTGCACCCAAGGCGGCTGTGGCGAGTGCTGCGAGCGATGTCAGTGTGCGAATCATGCAGTCCTTCCTTTACATCTACGTGGTTGCGACGAGAAACAGTATACCGATCCCAACGATCATCGCGCCTCCCGTGACGCGTAGCCATGCGGCAAGACGGATGCCTGAACGCTCGCTGCGGCCGATTCGGCGGTCCAGCACACGCCTGCCGAGAATCGCTCCGACACCGGGCCGGGTAGGCTGCTCAATGCTACTCGCCTCGGGCCGGCA
Organism: Phycisphaerae bacterium; assembly: GCA_024102815.1. NCBI lineage: Bacteria > Pseudomonadati > Planctomycetota > Phycisphaerae > Phycisphaerae bacterium. The sequence goes on along the minus strand of JAGFJJ010000057.1, from coordinate 63,004 downwards.
TTGTCATTTCCGCAATGGCCTTCTCGACTCGTTCGACCTCGCGCTGCGGGAGGCGGTTGAACTCCGCCCACGGCGGGCGGGAGCGGTCCATGTCCAGGGCGGCGCGGTAGTGCTCGACGGCGCGGGCACGAAGATCCGCCGCGTTCATGCCATCCGCGGCCCCGCGCTCGATGTCGGCCAGGAGGATCAGGGATTCGGGACTTTCGGGGTAGAGGCGCAGGGCGGCTTCCGCAGCGGCGACGGCGGCGCGGTAGTCCTTCTCGTCGCCGGTGCGATTGCCCAGGGCCATGTCGATGCGGGCCAGGCGACGACGGGAGGACAGATCGTACGGATCGCGCGTGACGCGGGCCATTCGTAGCGCCTGAAGGGCATATTGGCGGGCGGCGTCATTCTCCGGCGGGATCGATTCCGCGAGGGAGAAGAGCCAGAGCGAACATTCCCGCAACGCCGTGGAGTCGAAGGGATCGAGGTCGGCGGCACGTTGGAACGCGGGATAGGCGGGATGATAGAGGGGCTCGCCGGAATAGGGTTCGGCCGTCAGTCGTCGCGCCTCGGCCAAGGCGTGCGCTGAGCATGCGACGGGGATGAGACCGAGAAAGATCGCGGCAAACGCGAGGGCGCCGGTTACGTAGGGCAGCGGCGAGGTTCGACGAAGGTAGGCCATCGCGGAGCTCACTGTGCCAGGTTTTGGCGGCCTAGTGTTCGCGCAGGCTAAAGCCTGCTGCTCAGAAGAGGCGTTCGTGCGACGTGTGGACAGCGCCAATCCGAGGAAGGCGAAGAACGTCGTTGCGGAACCGGGCACGAACAAGGAGAAGTTGATCAGGTCGCTCACGAGAAAGGCGAACAGCCCGACGGCGATGGCGAGATCGAATTGAATGACGCGCGGGGCGACGCCGTCGTTCGCGATGCGGGTTGAGGGCGGCGCGATCGCAGGGGCTGCCGTTCTCGGCATCGCGACCATGATGAATCCGATGGCGAAGGACAGGGCCGCCAGTACGGAGTTGTAGTAGAGAAACGCGAAATTTTCGGAGCCAAGCAACGGAAGGCGGAGCAGCGTGATCGAGGCAATCAGGAGGCACATCCAGATGACGGCTCGGCGGGGAGAATCGAGCGCGGTGAGCGGAGTATCCTTGCTGATCCCCCCTGCGGAGGTTCGGACATCCCTGGGGTCGGCGTCATTTGCTTCCGGTGACGGGGGCGGATTGGCTCGTGGTCGGGTCACGGCGTTGACGCCGGCGACGAGAAGGACGATCGCGCCGGCCAGGCCCAGAAGGCCCCAGTCCGCGGCGAACTGCACCAGGAAATTGTGTGGATTGCTCACTTCTTCCGGACTGGCGATGGACTTGTACTGGAGGTAGTGCCGGCCGAAGTTCTCCCGCCCCACGCCGGTCAACGGATGGTCGGCGATCATCCTGGCGGCGGCGGTCCAGTATTGCCAGCGAAAAGTCAGTGACATGCTGGGGAAGGATTGGCGGATCAGCCCCCAGGAGATGAACGCGACCGCGGCCGCGAGCGCGACGCCCCAGCCGATGCGCAGGGCGAGTCGCCGGTGACGCGCGATCCATGATCGGAGCGCGATAACGACGATCCATAGTGCCAGCCCCGCGACACCTGCGAGCATGGCGCCGAGGCTTCCCGTAAAGGCGAGTGTGCCAACCAGTGCCGCGGCAAGCGCCGTGGAGCCCAAGGCGAGCAGCAACTGCGGCGCGGCGCGAGATGCGACGGCCACGCGCCAGCGGTCCAGTGCTGCACCGGCCGCGGCAAAGACGCAGAGCAGGAAGTACGACGCGGCGACGTTGCTGTGGGGGAAGCTCGCCTGAATCTCGCGGGAGTTTGCCCGGCGTTCGAAGAGCTCGATACGCCCGTCGCCGGGCTGGATTCCCTGAGCCGCCCAGAACTCGGCCTTGTGCTGCTGGTATTGGGCCCAGGTGTCCTCGAAACCGCGGTATTGCTCGACGCCGGTGGCGACCTGCGTCGCGGCTGCACCGAGGATCGCGGCGAGGAGCAGGCGACGCTGGCCGTCGCGGCGCAGGAGGTCCGCCAGGGTCAGGGCGAGAATCGGCAGGCAGAGCCAGTCGATCGCCCCATTGATGGCGAGGCGCTTCTGGCCGGCGAATACGCACGAGATCAGCGCCGCGAACGCGCAGAGCGCGAGGCCCCACTCGAGGCCGGGCCAGCGAGGACGTCTGCTGCGTTCCATTCGGTGGGCAACGAGGGAGGCGCAGGCGGCAAGAAGAATGCTCACGTCGAGAACGAGCGTCCGCACGGGCGTCGGGTCGGCAATCTGTGAGATTGCTGACCCGAATGGGCTCCGCGCCGTGTCGTACGACTCGGCGATCATCGGGCGAAGGGATACGACGAGCACGAGCACGACCAGCGAAAGGAATCGCAAGCCAGCGGCGGTTGTCTGAGCGTGGGCACGTGGCATCGACTCGGGTCACTTTCGAAATCGCACTGATTGCCGATCGGGCATTGGAAACGCCGCGGGTCGGAAATACAATCGCGCCAAGTCCTCTCACCACAAGAGGGGCCGAGGCATCCATCACGCGGCGGGTTCAGGGGCGGAACATGGCAGATCAACAAGGCCGACGCAATGTGCCCGCTGTGCTGCTCGCTCTGGGACGAGAGCCGATGCCGCCGACGATTTCCGCGGACGGCAAAACTTACCGTCTCCGACAGGTCTTCAAGCACGATTTCTTCGCCGCTACTGCCATGTACGAAGGAGATACGGGCAAAGTTGTGCTGAAAATCAACCGTCGGGCACGATTCTTCGGGTTCCCGCTCCGGTGGGTGGGCCGGTGGCTGGCTAACCGGGAAGCCGGCGCGTTGGGTAAGCTGCACAGAGTCGACGGCGTACCGCGGCTTGTCGATCATTACGAACGCACCGGCCTGGTCCGCGAGTACATCGCCGGGCACGCCCTCCGCAAGGGAGAGCATGTCGCCGATGATTTCCACGCCCGGCTGCGCGAAATCGTGGGCGAAGTTCACCGCCGCGGCATGGCCTACGTCGACCTGGAGAAGTGCGAGAACGTGCTCGTCGGGGACGACGGCCGGCCTTATCTCATCGACTTTCAGATCGCCTGGCATTGGCCGCGTCGCTGGGGCGGCGAGCTCTGGCCGATCACGAGCCTGCGGCGATTCTTCCAGCACGGCGACTTATACCACCTTCGGAAACTTCAGCGACGTACCCGGCCGGACCAGCTATCGGCCGAGGAACTCGCTGACAGCTACCGCCGCCCGTGGTACGTTCGCCTGCATCGGGCGCTGACCTGGCCGTTCACCTGGCTGCGACGGACCATCCTCGAACGTGTGGACCCTCGGCGCGGGCCGGGGGAGCGAGGACGAGTCTCGGACAACGAAACTGTAAGGACGATTTGATATGGCCCTATCCGGCGACGACCGCATGTCCATCGACGAGTTTCGCGAATACATCGAAGACGCCGTCGCCGCCGATGAGCGGTACGGAGCGGCCATGCGCTGGGAGAGCCCTGACGGCTCCGTGCTCTCCTCGCGATTCGATGCCGAGTCCGATTGCTGGTTCGAGGTCGCGGTGTTACCCACGGCCCTGACCGTTCAGGTCGGTCTGCTCACGACCGACGCCGACCGCGAAGCGGAGATCAAGCAGGCCATATCAGAGATGGAGGGTGGTGCGTCGGCGATGCTGGGGGAGAGTTTTGCGGATGCGGGACTCGATTGGCCCGACCCGCCGATCGAAATCGGCCGCTCGCCGGATGGCGCCTTCTGCGTTTTTACCACGGCCGCGCTGGACGAGATTGCCGATCTCGATTCGTCGGAAGTCCGGGACCGAGCGGTGAGGATGCTCGAAGGCTATCTGATCGCTTTCGGAACGCTGCTCGAACCCTTGGACGAATTCGAAACGGTCGACGAGGAAGAAGAAGAGGAGGAATAAGAACGACTCATTCCGCGACCGTGAACCGCGTCGCGGCCAGCACCTTCTTGTCCACGGCGTCGCCTTCCACCGAAGCGGCCAAGACATAATCACCGGGAGGCAGCGCTCCAATGGACTCGACCTCCGTCTTCTGAGGCTGCTTCGTCACAATGAACGCCGGACCCGGATCGGCCAGCGAGTACACCGTCCCCGGCTGAAACGTCCCGGCGACACCGGCCAACCCGTAGAACACGGATTCTCCAGAAGGCAGGTTGTCTCCCTGCAGGGCAAAGTTGGCGTTGACGTTCTCGCCCAGGAGTTCGGGAATCACCACAAGTCGGAACGTCGGCGTGCTCGATACCGGTTTCTCGATGAACCACTGGATCTGCGGAATACCGGTCTGCTCGTCGGTGCGGAATTCCCCTTCTTTCCCATCGACGAGAATCCACGCGGCCGGGCGACGCTCGTCATCGGTGCTCGGCTCCCCCCGCCCCGCCCGGGTCGTGGGATTGTCCACCATGGTGTAGCGGATATGGCGATTCGCGCCGCAGCCGCCAAGTAGATAAGCACCCACCAGCAGAACACCGACCCAGTAGACCCTGCGCATGGCTCAGTCCCTTGCGAAGAACGCCGTAATCCACCCACCGCGCCGTGGGTGCCGCTCCGGGCTCGATGGGGCTGCCCGGGAGTTTAGGACGCTAAAGACGAGGGCAACGCGTGTCAAGATTTCAGGACCGTCCTGACCGCGCGATTCGCGGCAAACGCGTCGATCGGGTATACCTTCCACCCCGGAATTGGAGCATCGAGAAGGCTCGGCCCAGGTGGGCTCAAAACGGCGTGCCATCGCCCGCAGCGGGGATCGGATGTCCCTGCCGGTGCCACCGAACTTGATTCCGCTCGACAGACGGTCCATCAATATGCAGTCCCGACAGATTCGACAGCAGTTCCTGGATTTCTTCCGTTCCAAGGACCACGCGATCGTGGATTCGTCTCCGGTCGTGCCCTTCGACGACCCCACGCTCATGTTCACCAACGCGGGGATGAACCAGTTCAAGGACGTGTTCCTCGGCACCGGTTCGCGCCCTTACCGGCGCGCGGCCGACACCCAGAAGTGCATCCGTGCCGGCGGCAAGCACAACGACCTCGACGACGTCGGACAGGATACCTATCACCACACCTTCTTCGAAATGTTGGGGAACTGGTCTTTCGGTGACTACTTCAAGAAGGAGGCCATCGAGTGGGCGTGGGAGCTGCTCACGGCAGTCTGGGGCATCGACAAGTCACGCTTGCACGCGACCTACTTTGAAGGCGACGCCCACGACGGCCTCGAACCGGACAGCGAGGCGGCCGCGCTATGGCGTACGGTGACGGACATCGATCCGTCGCACATCCACCCGGGCAACAAGAAGGACAACTTCTGGGAGATGGGCGATACCGGACCGTGCGGGCCGTGCAGCGAGATTCACATTGACCTGACTCCAGACAAGTCGGGGGCCGGTTTGGTCAACAAGGGCGACGCCCGCGTAATGGAAATCTGGAACCTGGTGTTCATCCAGTTCAACCGCGGGGCCGACGGCAAGCTCAGTCCCCTGCCCGCACGCCACGTGGACACGGGCATGGGCTTCGAGCGACTCTGCGCCGTGCTCCAGGGCATGGAGCGAAACAAGCTCGGCAAGGTGAGCAACTACGACACGGACGTGTTCACGCCGATCTTCGAGGCGATCCGCAAGCGGACGGGGGCGCCGCCGTATGCGGGAACACTGCCAAGCCATGAAGCGACGGAGCCACGGAGCCACGAAGGGGAAGAAATCGGCCGATCCGACCTCCAAAGTCCCAAATCTGAAATCGACCAGATCATGGTCGACGTGAGTTATCGCGTGATCGCGGATCACGTGCGCTGCCTTACCTTCGCCCTGACCGACGGGGCCATCCCCTCGAACGAGGGTCGCGGGTACGTCCTGCGGCGCATCCTCCGCCGGGCGGTGCGCTACGGCCGGCAGTACATGAACATGCACGAGCCGTTCGTGTGCGATCTCGTCGAGCCGCTCGTTGCGCACATGGGCGACTTCTTCCCGGAGCTGCGCGTCGGCCCGGTGCCGGCGACGCCACGCGATAATGCGAAGTACATCGCGGAGATGATACGTGACGAAGAAGCGTCGTTTCTGCGGACGCTCGATCGGGGCATGCGCCTGTTCGCCGAAGCGGCCGACCACGCCGAGCGTCACCACCACGGCAAGATCCGTGGCGACGACGCCTTCAAGCTTCACGACACCTACGGATTCCCCATCGACCTGACCGAGCTCATGGCCGAAGAGCGGGGGCTGACGATCGACATCGGGGAATACGAGAGGTTGATGGAAGGGGCGAGGGAGAGGGCAAGAGGAGCGGCGTCCGAGGGCGGACCGGACCAATGCTCTCTAATGGAGATTGTCAAATCAGGAACTGTTCCTTACACACGCTTTCTTGGCTATTCGTCGTTAGAGGTCGCTTCTAGTTCGTTTGTAAAGATATTCGTGGCTCGGGGCAACGGCTACTTCCCAGAAGTCGCCAACGAAGGAGATCAGGTGGCCATCGCGGTGACCGAGTCGCCTTTTTATGCAGAATCTGGCGGGCAGGTTGGTGACCGCGGCGAGATTGTCCTTCCGGAAGGTAGAGTGAGTATACGAAGTACGATTCGCGTCGGCGACGTTCATTTTCATATTGGATGCGTGAAAACAGGTACCATTCACGACGAGGATGCGACAGAAGTTCACTTGTATGTAGATGGGGAAACTCGGGAGTTCACGACAAAGAACCACACGTCCACGCACATCCTCAACTGGGCCTTGCGCGAGGTGCTGGGCAGTCACGTGCAGCAGAAGGGATCGCTGGTCGATCCCGAGAAGACCCGATTCGACTTCTCCCATCCCAAGGCCCTGACGCCCGAGGAGATCGAGAAGATCGAGCAGCTTTGCAACAAGCAGGTGGCGGAAGATCAAAAGGTGTACACCGACGAGGTCGAACAGAAAGCGGCCTTGAAGATTAATACACTCCGCGCCGTGTTCGGAGAGAAATACCCCGACGTGGTTCGCGTGGTGTCCATCGGGGCCCCCATTTCCGAGGAAAACGCGAAGCAGGCCGGCGCGTCCGACTGGCTCATGAAGAGCCCCACGGACCCCAAGTGGATGCAATACTCCGTCGAGTTCTGCGGCGGGACGCACCTGAAAAACTCGCGCGAGGCCGAGCGCATTGTCATCACCGAGGAGGAAGCGGTGGCCAAGGGCGTGCGACGCATCGTCGCGGTCAGCGGCGAGACGGCGAAGAGAGCCGTGGCATATGGCGAGGAGCTGCTCGCCATTTGTGATGAGCTGGACAACGTCGCGCGACAGGGCGCGCCCGATCTGCCCACACGGGTCGCCGCCCTCCAGCAGAAGATCGGCGAACTTCCCGTACCGCTTCTTGTTCGACATACAATCCAGCAACGCATCACCGACGTGCAGAAGGTCGTCAAGCAGCAGGCGAAGTCGGCAGCCGCGGACGCCGGATCGGCCGTGATGGATCGCGTCGAGGAGTTGCTCGGCGGCGCGACCGAAACGGGCGGTGTGAAGGTCGTGATCGGTGAGGTACCAGCGGCCCAGGCCGATGCTCTTCGCGGCGCGGTGGATTGGGTCCGCCAGAAGACCTCCGCCTCGGCCGTCGTGCTGGGATTCGCCGACGAGGGCAAGGTGACCCTGCTGGCGGGGATGAGCAAGGCCGTGGTGGAACGCGGGATCAAAGCCGGCGATGTCATCAAGGAAATCGCCCCGCTGGTGGGCGGCAAGGGCGGCGGTCGTCCCGACATGGCCCAGGGGGGCGGAACCGATCCGGCCGGTCTGAGCAAGGCCCTCGATCGCGCCCGCGAATTCATCACCGGCAAGATGTCATGAGCGTCCGCGAGGACGAATCACGAAAGAGAACATGAGCGAACTGACACCCAAGGAAATCGTCGCCGCGCTCGACCGTTACATCATCGGGCAGGACAAGGCCAAACGCGCCGCGGCCGTTGCCATTCGTAACCGCTGGCGGAGGCAACAGCTTCCCGAAGAGCTGTCCAACGAGGTGATGCCCGCGAACATGATCCTGATCGGCCCGACCGGCGTGGGGAAGACGGAGATTGCCCGGCGACTGGCGGGACTGGTCAACGCGCCGTTCATCAAGGTGGAAGCGACGAAGTTCACCGAAGTCGGCTACCACGGGCGCGACGTGGAGAGCCTCATCCGCGACCTCGTGGAACTGGCCATTCACATGGTCCGGACGGAGCAGACGGAAGTGGTCCGCGCCGAAGCCGATCGCCTGACCGAAGAACAACTTCTCGACGCATTGATTCCCGCCACGGAGGCGGATCGGTCCGTCTCCGAAGGCGACGGGGACATCGCCGAGCGACGCCGCCGGAATCGAGAAAAGCTTCGCGCCCAACTCCGCGCGGGCGACCTCGAGGAGCGCATGGTCGAGATTCGAGTGGAGACGCGGGCGGCGCCGACGGGCATCATGGCCACGGTGGGGATGGATCAGCTCGACCCCGACTTTCAGAGCTTCATGGAGAAGCTGATGCCGACGCAATCCAAGCTGCGCTCGATTCCCATTCGCGAGGCGCGGGGCATCCTCTTCCAGCAGCAATGTGACCGCCTCATCGATCGGGAGAAGGTGCAGGAGATTGCCCTGCGGCGGACGGAGACCTCGGGGCTCGTGTTTCTTGACGAGATCGACAAACTTGCCGGACCGAGCTCGCAGCATGGGCCGGATGTCTCCCGGCAGGGCGTGCAGCGCGACCTGCTGCCCATTATCGAGGGCTGCACGGTCACCACGCGATACGGGCCGGTCCGGACGGACCATATTCTTTTTATTGCCGCGGGGGCGTTCCATGCCACCAAGCCCAGTGAGCTCATGCCCGAGCTCCAGGGCCGGTTACCCATCCGCGTCGAGCTCGACGCGCTCAGCCGCGACGACTTCATCCGCATCCTCCGCGAGCCGGAAAACGCCCTTACCAGGCAGCAAATCGCCCTGCTCGGCACGGAAGGCGTCACGGTCAAATTCACGGACGACGCCATCGTCGCCCTGGCCGACATCGCCCAGCGGGTAAACCAGTCGACGGAGAACATCGGCGCCCGCCGGCTGATGACCATCATGGAAAAGCTGATGGAAGACCTCAGCTTCGAGGCCCCCGACCGAGCCGGGGAAACGGTGGTCATAGACGCGGCCAAGGTGAACGAACGCCTCGCGGACGTGAGCCAGGACGCCGACCTGAGCCGATTTATCCTGTGACGCGCAGATTCCGTAAGATAGGCAGGAAGGGCATTTCGGATAATTTATCGGACCTTGCAGAGCAAGGCTCGTTGTCCTTGACGCGATCGTCTTGACCACTGGCGGCCGGCTGCAATCCGCCTTACAATGCCCCGCCCCCGTGGGAACGGGATCGGGTTTGAGGTAACGAGCGGCATTCGATTTCAGATTGAGGAGGACCCTTGGTAAAGATCAGACCCCGAGGCAACGAGTCGATCCAGCAGATGCTCAAGCGTTTCAAGCGCCTCTGTCAGCGCGAAGGCCTCACGCGCGACATGAAGCGCCACAGCTATTACGAAAAGCCCTCCGAGCGGAAGCGTCGTCAATCGCGAAAGATGGCCCGCAAGGCCGAACGCGACGATCTTCCCCGCTAGGCCCCTACTCTCCACGCTCCTGCCGAGCAGCACGCGGCCGGTTTCAAGTCCGGTCAGTTCCCGTGCGCACAGCACACGCCACGAGTCCATGGCTTGAACACGGCTTCATCCGAGGGGATTCGGATTCCCGCAGCCAATCGCCGACCATTCTTCCCCGCCGCCGATAGTGACCCGGCACCGGGCGTTCGCTATAGTGCCCTCCTCGAGACCATCCACCGCGGAGATTGCGGGCCATGATTAAAGAAAAAGTCGCGCTGGTTACGGGCGGATCACGAGGCATCGGGCGAGCGATATGCATCGAACTCGCTCGCGCCGGCTATGCCGTGGTGATCAATTTCCACAACGACCTCGGCGCGGCCGAGCGTACCCGCGAACAGGTCGAAGCCACCGGCGTGCCCGTGGACATCTGCCAGGGCGACATTGCCGCCAAGTCACACCGCGACCTTATCGTCGCGTTCGCCATGGAGCGCTTCGGACGCATCGACCTGCTGGTCAACAACGCGGGTATCGCTCCCAAAGTGCGCATGGACATTCTGGAGACGGACGAGAAGAGCTACGACCGCATCCTCAACGTGAACCTCCGCGCCCCGTATTTCATGACCCAGCGCGTGGCCAACGAGATGATCAACCTCATCAAGGACGGATCGATCCAGGGCGGTACAATCGTGAACATCTCATCACTCCGCTCCTACACCGCCGCCCGAAACTATGGAGAGTACTGCATCAGCAAGGCCGGCCTGAGCATGGTGACGACGCTGTTCGCCATCCGCCTGGCGGAGTTTGGCATCAATGTCTACGAAGTTGCCCCGGGGATCATCGAAACAGACATGACGTCGTCAGATACAACCCGTGCCTATTACAACAGCAAGCTCGCCGACGGCATGGCCCCCATCAATCGCTGGGGCAAGCCGGAGGAAGTCGCCGCGGCCGTGGGGGCGGTGGCTCGCGGGTCGTTTCCCTTCAGTACGGGTCTCGTGCTGCACGTCGACGGCGGCTGGCACCTGCGGGAACTCTGAACACTGCAAGCGATCATCCGCCAGCGGCAGCGCCAGAAACGGTATGGTCCCCTCTCCTGACCTGCCATTTCACAGGGCAAAGCGCTCGAGTCGCTGCGGAAGTTGAATGGAGGTCAATCAAGCACCGGACGGGAGGAGTCCCCGAACAATCGCGCTTGCCCGGGCGATGTCGTTTCTCGGGTTGGCCGACTGCGTTCTCCGAATGATCATGGGTCCACCGTAGTCCGCCGCCGCCAGGCAGGCCATCACGCCGGCCAAGTCGACCTCACCTTCTCCCAGCGGCGATTCGTGGCCGGGACGGTCCACCCGCCCCGCCGTCGCATCGCGCGCATGAAGCAGGGCAATGTCCCGCGCCGCCCACTCGATGATCTTCAAGGGGTTCATGCCATGCATAACCAGCGCAGCGGGGTCGAGTCCCACGCGCACGGACGGACAACCCAGCCGCTTGAGGAGCGTCGCGACCTCGTCCGCGCCGTCGCGGGCCGGACGAATCGCGAAGGTCACGCCGCGGGCATCGGCCACGCCGCCCACCTGCTGGAGCGCCTGGAGCACCATCGCCTCCGCGCCCGGGCTTTCCCCTTTTCCAAGCGATCCTACCACCGCCGTCACCACGGGCACGCGCATTTCGGCGGCCAGCTCGATGACCTCGCAGGTGCGCGTGATGCGCTCGTCGACGGTCTCCGGATCGTGAAATCGCAGCCCCGGCAGGTCGGCGGTCAGCGCTTCGATGGACAATCCCACGTCGCGGGCCAGCTTGGCCAGATGCCGGCGCCCGGAACTCGACAGATTTCGCGGGGCAAGCTCACCGCGGACGGTGGCAAACTCCACGGAGCGCAGATCCAGCTCCGATGCCGCGGCCATCGCCGTCTTGAGCGGCAACCGAAGATCGTCGAGATCAACGCCGACGCGATCCGCCCGCATGGGCTACTCCCCGTGGAACATTTGCGAGACAAAGCCTGCGAATTCGCGCTGGGGCGACACTCCGCAGGAATGACGAGTTGGCCATTTTCTTCGTTCCGGTCCTGACGGCAAACTCTGCCGTGCCTGGAACCGTCCCCCGGCTACGCTCCGATGATCTTGATCAGCACGCGCTTGGGCCGCCTGCCGTCGAACTCGCCGTAGAAGATCTGTTCCCAGCGCCCGAAATCCAGCGCGCCGCCCGTGATCGCCACGACGACTTCCCGTCCCATGACCTGACGTTTGAGATGGGCGTCCGCATTGTCCTCGCCGGTGCGATTGTGCTGATACTGCTCGATGGGCGCGTGCGGGGCGAGTCGCTCCAGCCACGCTTCGTAGTCCTGATGCAAACCGTGCTCGTCATCGTTGATGAACACGCTGGCCGTAATGTGCATCGGGTTGACCAGGCAAAGACCTTCCTGGACACCGCTTTCATCCACTGCGGCCTGAACCTGCGACGTGATGTTGATAAACGCCCGGCGGCCGGGCGTATTAAAGACAAGTTCTTTTCGGTGAGACTTCATGCCAGATCCCTCTCCGCCAAGCTGTCCTGAATAAATGGACCTCGCCAATTGATTCTCGCGGGCAATAATGCAGATGTAGAACCGTCTTCCGCAAGGAAGAGACCGACGGCATTACCGTGCCTCGCCCGCATGTAGTCGAATGCGCCTTGTTCCGACGCGGTTCGCGCGCTATTTCGGGACGGCACGCCGCACAGCGTTGAGCGTTCCTGAGGCCGCTCGGCATGATGAATCAGGATTCGTTTAAATCCGATTCTATCCAATGACAGAAACGAACAACGCGCCCACCGGTTCCTAAATGGGATACCGGAATCGGCGCGCCCTCAGGAGTTCATCGCATGCGTCTGGACCTTCGTACCCGCGTCTTGTCCATCGCCGCCCTTCAGCTCGTGGCGGTTGCCGTCGTGCTCTTCGTTTTCTACTACTTTGAGGCGAAGGACAAGGTCACGCAACAGTACGTCGAGAAGGCCCGCAGTGTGATCCTGACGGCCGAGTCGACCCGTGAGGAAATGGGAAAGAAGTGGGATCAGGGCATCTTCACGGCTGCGGAACTCAAGAAGTGGGCGGATGAAAAACAGCTGGGCAAGGTTCTCAGCGCCGTTCCGGTGGTCACCGCCTGGCAAGCCGCCATGGCCAAAGCCAAGGAGGGTGGGTTCGAATTCCGTGTACCGAAGTTTCAGGCCCGAAATCCGCAAAACGAGCCGGACGCGTTCGAGGCTCGCGTGTTGAACATGATGCATGAGCAATCGTTGGCCGAATACTACGAGATCGACAAGGAGCGGAACGCGATTCGTTACTTCCGCCCCGTGAAGCTCACGCAGGACTGCATGCTTTGCCACGGCGATCCCAAGATGTCGGCGGAATACTGGGGAAACGACCAGGGGCTCGACCCCACGGGCACCCGGATGGAAAACTGGAAGGTCGGTGAGATCCACGGCGCTTTCGAGATTGTCCAGTCATTGGATGAAGCCGACGCACAGATCGCCGCATCGATGCGAAAGGCCGGCTTGATGGTCGCCGTGTTGATCATTGCCGGATCGGGGCTGTTCTTCGTCATCCTGACGCGCAAGGTGATCAGACCCATGAATGCCGTGGTGTGCAGCATGCGCGAGGGAGCCGAGCAGGTCGACGATGCTTCGCAGCAGGTTTCTTCCGCCGCACAACAGGTCGCGGAGGGCGCCACGGAACAAGCGTCGTCCCTGGAAGAGACGTCGGCCGCGCTTCAGGAACTCTCCTCGAAGACGCGCGACAACGCTGATAAGTCGGAACAAGCGAACCGGATTGCCGATCAGGCCCGTGAGGCCGCCCGAAACAGCGACCAGGTCATGGCCCAGTTGACCACGGCCATGGACGGGATTGACAGCTCGTCCTCGCAGATCAGCAAGATCATCAAGGTGATCGAGGAAATCGCATTCCAGACCAACTTGCTGGCGCTGAACGCTGCGGTCGAGGCGGCTCGCGCCGGCGACCACGGCAAGGGTTTCGCCGTCGTGGCGGGCGAAGTGCGGAATCTCGCTCTCCGGGCTGCACAGGCGGCCCGCGAGACGACAACCTTGATCGACGCGTCCGTTCAGAATGCCAAGCAGGGAACGGCCGTGGCTTCCGCCGTCGGAGAGTCCCTCACGACGATCAGCTCGGACGTAGCGCGCATCGCGGATCTGCTGGATGCAATCAACCGCGGTTCCCGGGAGCAGGCGTCGGGCGTGGAGCAGATCAACACAGCGGTTTCGCAGATGAACGGCGTGACCCAGCAGAATGCCGCGGGAGCCGAGGAATCGGCCGCGGCCTCTGAAGAGCTCAGCGCTCAGGCGGCCAGCTTGATGTCCATGGTGGATCACCTGGCCGGCATGGTGAACGGCGAATCCGGTAGCAGGCAATCGTCGAAGGCCGAGGGCCGATCAACCGGGAGCGCTTCGATGACGGATGCAACAAGGGCCCGACCGAACGGTTCCGCTCCGCGCCAGACCGGCAGTGCACGAACTGGAGCGACGTTCGAGCAACACGCGTTTTCCGGCGAAGCGTCCCTGAGTGATTTCTGATTCTCAGATTCCAATAAAAACGTAAAAAATATGTTTTCATTGAAGCACAGGCGACCTCCTGTCTCCAGCCTGTAGTTATAAGACCATATTAAAAAAATCTTTACGCTTGATCACCCGGCCTTCCCGCCCGTTCTCGACCTAGTCCTGCCCAATCCCCCGCACTCCAGCGGCAATGCTAAAGGGGGCAAACTTCCCAATGTTTTTTCTTGCAACGTTTGACGTAACTACTTAGTATCGGAGCTTGCGACCTTGTCGGAGGCGGTAGAAGCACCTCATTGGGCATATCCCGCAGGGCTCCCGCGTCACGAGGCCGTCACATCAATACAGGTAGGGATGTCGTTTTTCTCCGGGTGAGCCGAGTGAAACGGCGCTGTGCAACTTGGAAAGGGAGGGATCATGGGTACGTACAAGTTTTCTCGGATAGGCGCGCTGTGCGTCTGTGCGGTAGGGCTGATGGTCTGCACGGTGCAGGCAAGCCAGCCGCGAAATGTGGAGATTGCGGTCGTTGATGCGGCCGGCAATCTCATGCCCGACGTCCACGTGGACTGGGTTACGGGTGGTGCGGACAACAGCCGCATCGCCGAAGCCAGCCCTGGCGTCTGGAATGTGAAGGGAACGACCGCCGACGGGGCGACCGTTCAACTCAGCATCCCGGGCGATGCCCGTGCGGAAGTGAAGCTCGATCTTCCTTCCCGCGACGTCTCGGTTCTGGTGCGCTGGACGAACGAAGGCGCTCGCGCCGAATACGTCGACCAGCTTGCCGACCTGAAGCCGGGTCGCAACACGCTGGAGCCTGCCAAGACCGTTCCGCCGGTCGAGGTTCCGGCGAACAAGGCCGCCGTCGCCGGCGCGCCGGGTGCCGCTCTGGCCATTGGAGATGACTGCTCCAATCTGCCGAGCGTTGCCTATTCGAACGGCACGTACGACACGAACGATCCCGATATCAACTCCCTTTCGGCGGAGCGCCGCACGGATGGCAGTCTCGCCCGTTTCGTCGTTGATGATGCCACGCTCGCGGCGGATACGAACATCACCGGGATCCACTGGTGGGGTAACGACCCCGTCACGATGAACTGGACCGGCACGGCCGACTACATCGTTCTCAACGATGCCGCCGGCGCCCCGGGTTCCGTGTTTGATTCCGGGGCGGGCGTTCCTGCCACGCGGATTGATACGCTTGACGGTCCGCTGTTCGGCGACCCGATCCAGTTCTATTCCATCACCGGTTTGAACATCAATCTGACGGCCGGCACCTGGTGGTTCGGCTTCCGCGCCGTGCAGGACGTTCCGGTCGGCGGTCAGGCCTGGCTCGTCATTGCCACCTACACGGTCAACGGACTGCCCCAGCCGCAGCCCGGTTCGCCGATTTATCTGGACTACGGCCCGAGCACCCCGAACTGGGATCCGGGTGTGTCCGTATTCGGCGCTGACTACAACTTGGCGTTCTGCCTGTCGGGTAGCTCCGGCCCGCCGCCGTACGGTGCGTGCTGCGACAACCTGACCGGCGTTTGCGAGGACTGCGTACAGGGCACCTGTGATCCGGGTTCCCTCTTCTTCGCCGAGACGCGTTGCGAAGACATCGACCCGCCGTGCGGTCAGATCACCGGCGCCTGCTGCGACATTGTGGTCGGCGGCTGCACCGATGTTCCGCCTTCGCAGTGCGACACGGCCAGCGGTGACTTCATCTTCCAGGGCGAGTTCACCTCGTGCGCGACGGCGGGCATCTGCCCGTGTGTCGTCCCCTGCCCGCAGGGTGCCCTTGCGGAAGGCGAGCCGCTGTGCGGCGAAGATTATGACGACACGTACAACGGCGGCTGCAACTCGGTTCCCGAGGTATTCCAGATGGTCGCCTGCGGCGACACGATCTGCGGCGAGGCCGGCACGTTCACGTTCGGCGTGGACGACTATCGTGACACCGACTGGTACGAGCTGACCATTACCACGGAACAGCAGATCACCTGGTCGGTCGAGGCCGAGTTCCCGGTTTCGGCATTCATCGTTGACACGACCGCCGGTTGCGCCGGCGCGACCGTCATCGCCAGTGCCACGGGCGACGAGTGCGAGAAGGTCGACCTGACGCAATGCCTCGGACCGGGCACCTACTGGCTGCTCGTTCTCCCGAGCGTGTTCACCGGCATCGACTGCGGTTCCGATTACACGGTGTCGCTGGATTGCGCTCCGTGTCCAACGGGCGGCTGCTGCCCGGGTGACGGCACCTGCGTCGGCGACGTATCGTCCCGCACGTGCGATCTGACCGGCGGCGTTTATCTGGGCGACGACTCGACCTGCTCGCCGAACCCCTGCCCGGCCAACGACAGTTGCGACGTGGCCGAGGCGGTCACGCTCGGCACGCCGGTCTTCGGCAACAACGAGTACGCCGGCGATGACGCTGCCCCGACCTGCGGCACGAGCTCGCCGGGTGCGGGCCTGTGGTACACCGTGGTGGGCAACGGCAACACGCTGACGGCCAGCACGATCTTCGCGGGTACCGACTTCGACACGAAGATACAGGTCTTCTGCGATTGCGGTCCGGCGGGCTGCATCGGCGGCAACGACGACTCGGGCGGCACGCTCCAGTCGAGCTTCTCGTGGTGCTCGCTGCCTGGCCATACCTATTACATCCACGTCGGTGGGTTCAGCACGGCGCGAGGCAACTTCGAGCTGCACGTCACCGACGGTGGCAGCGCCTGCTCCACGGCGATTCCGTGCACCGGTGCCTGCTGCGTCATGGGTACGTGCGACAGCACGAGCGGTGAGGCGGCCTGCGACGGTGCGGGTGGTCAGTGGTTCCAGGGTGAAGCCTGCCCGGCGTTTATGTGCCCGGCTCCGGTTGCGGAAACTTGTGATGTGGCCACGGTGATCCCGTCGGTGCCCTTCAGCTCGCTCGTTGACAATGATCTGGCCGCGGCGGGCACTCCGGCAGCAGCCCAGACGGGTTGCAACTCCACGAGCGCCACGGTCATGCAGAATGATACGTGGTGGACTTACACGCCGACGGTGGATTGCCTCCTGAGCGCAACGATCGACCCGACGACCTACGACGGCGTCGGCGCGATCTACAGTGGTCCGGACTGCAACAATCTGTCGTTGCTGACCTGCGATGACGAGCCCGAGCCGTACACGCTTATCGTTAGTGCCACGGCTGGTACGCAGTACTGGATCCAGGCCGGTGACTGGGGCACGGCGGAAGGCGGCGGTCTCACGACCATCGATGTGACCTGTGCCCCGCTCACTGTCACGGGCGCCTGCTGCATCGCCGACGGAAGCTGCACGGAAGTCAACGCGGGTGACTGCCTGACCGCCGGCGGCAGCTACAGCGGCGATGGCACTTCCTGCACGCCCAACGATTGCCCGCAGCCGGGTGCGGATACGTGCGATCTGGCTATCCCGGTGACGCCGGGAACGCCTGCCACATATCTGAACACGAGTGCCACAGACGACATCACGACGGCCTGCGGCCTGAGCTCCGGTCCGTTCAAGAACATCTGGTTCTCCGTGGTCGGCACGGGCAATCAGATGACCGCGTCGTTCTGCAATCCGGGGACGACCCACCCGGATACCACGATGAGCGTGTTCTGCAACAACTGCGCTCAACTTACGTGCGTCGGCGGTAATGATCAGGGCGGCGGAACCTGCGGGAACGATTCCCAGTTCACCTGGTGCTCGCAGGCCGGAACGACGTACTACATCACTGTCGGCGGTTGGCTGAGCAGCACGGGAACGGGCCCGGTCGAACTACTCGTTACCGAGGGCGCTTCGTGCTCCACGCCACCGAATTGCAGCCCCGCGTACTGTGCGTCGGGTGCCACGAGCAGCGCCGACTCGCTGTGCGGCAAGGTCGCCCTGAACGGCTACGTCAATGATACGACGGGCACGTGCGCAACGTACTCCGACTTCACGGGTGCGTCGGTGACGACGCTGAACCAGGGTTCGATGTACAGCGTCGATGTGACCGTGGATACCTGCGGCGGCTGCTACGGCAAGTGGGCCAAGGTGTTCATCGACTGGAACCAGGACCTCGACTTCACCGATGCGGGTGAGCAGGTCTACACGTCCGGTGCGACCTCCTCGTCCTGCCCGCAGACGTTCTCCGGCAGCTTCACCGTGCCGGCGGGCGCCACGCTGGGTGATACGCGGATGCGCGTCGTGGTTCGCGAGAGTGGTTCGGAATCTTCGACCACTTCCTGCGGCACCTTCACCTGGGGCGAGACCGAGGATTACACCATCACGGTGGGTCCGAGCTCGCCGGTGGTCCAGGGTCCGTGGGACGATGACGACGGCGACGAAGTGCCGAACTTCTGCGACAACTGCCCGAATGATGCCAATGCGGGCCAGGAGGATGCGGACGGTGACGGCAACGGCGATCCGTGCGACATCTGTCCGGGCTTCGACGACTTCGCGGATGCGGACGGCGATACGGTTCCGGACGGCTGCGATGCCTGCCCGGGCTTCGACGACTTCGCGGATGCGGACGGCGATACGGTTGCCGACGGCTGCGACAACTGCCCGAACATCCCCAATACGAACCAGGCGGATGGCGACGGTGACGGCGTGGGCAATGTCTGCGACAACTGCCCGAACACCGCCAACCCGACGCAAGTCGACAGCGACGGTGACGGCAACGGCAACGCCTGCGATCTCTGCCCCGGCTTCGACGATTACGACGATGCCGACGGCGACGGCGTGCCGGGCAACGGCACCGGTTGCGACCAGTGCCCGGACAAGCCGGACGGTGCGGAAGGCGCACTGGGCGACGACGACGGCGACGGCGTCCTGAACTGCAACGATCAGTGCATCGGCGTTGACGATGCGGTCTTCGCTCCGGGTTGCGTCGGCCAGATTCCGGCCGCGTCCGAGTGGGGTCTTGCGGTTCTGGCACTCCTGCTGCTGGTCGGCGGCAAGCTCTACTTCGGTCGTCGTGAGGCCGCGTTGAGCTAAGGGTTTGTGAATCCCGGGGTGGCGGGCACGTGCCCGCCACCCTTGGTCTGCACTCTGGCAAAGGAGTTTGCCAAAGCGATCGCGGAGTGACGATTAATGCTTTTGACCCCACGAGTCTGTGTTGCGGCTCGTGGGGTCTTTTTTTGATGGTTCACTGATCCCCATTGGACGACACTGGACGTCGTCCGAAGTGGTGAAGGGCTGATGGGAAGGGATGATTTATGAAACAGCGACTGGATTTTTGGCGAAGTATTTGCACCCTCGGGGTTGCGGGCCTGCTGGCCACGGGAACCTCGGCGTGGGGCGCGGACAAGGGACCGGCGCTTCTCGATACGGTGCCCACGGCGCGGCAGTTCGACGTGCTGCCCCTGAATGCGGTCACGTCCGCAGAAGTGGAAGCGGTGGACCGCGATGCCGTGGCATTGGAGGATGATCAGCGTAACGAGGCCGGTTTGCCCCCGCGCTACGCAATTCCCAACGAAGTGTTCTTCACGCCGGACAACTCCGGCACGTGGGAGAAGCTGCCCGACGGCACGATGCTCTGGCGTTTGCGCGTGATTGCACCGGAGGCAACGTCGGTCAACCTGGGGTTCACGCGGTACGCCATGCCGGAAGGCGGGCGGTTGATGATCTACACGCCCGACTATCAACAGACGGTGCGGCCGTTCACCGCTCGCGATAACGCGGCACACGGCGAGCTCTGGACGCCGGCACTCCCCGGCGGCGAGATGGTGGTCGAGGTCACAATCCCGGCCGACAAGGTCGGCGAACTGGGACTGGAGCTGACATCCATCAATTACGGCTATCGCGGGTTCTGGGATGTGCCGGAGCTTCCCGAGGCCCTGTCGGGATCGTGCAACGTGGACGTGATTTGCCCGGAGGGAGACGACTGGCGGCTGGACATTCCGGCGATCGGCGTCATCTCCACGGGTGGATCGACGTTCTGCACCGGCTTCATGGTCAACAACACGGCGCAGGACCTGAAACCCTATTTCATGACGGCCAACCACTGCGGAATCAGCAGCGGGAACGCGGCCTCGCTCGTGGTCTATTGGAACTACGAGAACTCGACGTGCCGAACGCCGGGAAGCCCCGCGAGTGGCGGCCCGGGCGACGGTCTGCTGAATCAGTTTCAGTCTGGCTCGTTCTTCCGCTCGTCCTATTCGACGTCGGATTTCACACTGGTCGAGCTTGATGAGGACCCCAACCCGGCCTGGAACATTTCCTTTGCCGGATGGGACCGCAGCGGGGCGGAGGCCACAACGGCCATTGGTATCCACCACCCGAATACCGACGAGAAGCGTATCAGCTTCGAATATCAGTCCACGCAGACGACCAGTTACCTGGGCACCACCGTTCCTGGTAACGGGTCACACGTGCGGATTATCGACTGGGATTTGGGCACGACGGAACCCGGCTCATCGGGATCGCCGGTGTTCAATCAGGACCATCGCGTCATCGGCCAGCTTCACGGCGGGTATGCCGCTTGCGGCAACAACGATTCCGACTGGTACGGAAAGTTCTCGGTCTCGTGGACCGGCGGAGGTTCGTCGTCCTCGAGGCTCAGCGACTGGCTCGATACGGGCAACACGGGGTTGATGGCGGTGGATACCGTCTCACTGGCAACGCTTTGCTCCGACGCCGGGGAAGTCAAGCTCGATGCGGGCAAGTACGGCTGTTCGGGCATGGTCACGGTCGAGCTGGTCGATTGTGGTCTGAATCTGAGTCCCACAGCCCTGGACACTGCAACGATGGTCATCTCCTCCGACTCGGAACCTTCCGGCGAGACGATGATCCTGACGGAGAAGTTCCTGGATTCCGGGCGGTTCGAAGGCGTCATGCCGCTCGGCGCGGTAAACGCCCCCGGCGTTCTTCTGGTCTCCGCCGGTGACACCATCTCGGCCACGTATATCGACGCCGACGACGGCCAGGGCGGCACCAATATCGCGGTCGTCGAGACGGCGCCCGTCGACTGCACGCCCCCGGCAATTTCCAACGTCCAGCTCGTCGATCTGGGTCCGAGGGACGTGACCATCAGCTTTGACACGGACGAGTTGTCTTCGGGGCGCGTTCGTTACGGCCTGTCCTGCGGCGTGCTGAATGGCAGCGCCGAAGACACGACGTATTCCAACGCTCCGCAGGTGACGGTGAGCGGCCTCCAGGACAATCAGACATACTACTACGCCGTTGAAGCGACCGACGAGGCCGAAAACACCGGCTCGGATAACAACGGAGGTGCCTGCTACACCTTCACCACGCCGGAAGTGCCCGATTTCTTCACGGAAGAGTACGGAGCCAGCGACAATGACCTGGACAACAAGTTGATTACGTTCTCGCCGAACGGCACAATCGACTTCTATTCGTATTGCGTGGAGCCCATCTCTGCGCTGCCGACCGACCCGACCGGTGGAACAGGTCTCTCTCTCGGGGACGACGCCTTCGCAACCGTCACCCTGACCGGCGGGGCAAGCGTATCGCTGTATGGTGTTTCGTACACCACGTTCTACGTGGGCAGTAACGGCTACATCACCTTCAACAGTGGCGACAGCGATTACACCGAGACGCTGGCGGAACACTTCAACCGGCCGCGCATCTCGGCACTGTACGACGACCTCTCTCCAAACCAGGCCGGAGCGGTGAGCTGGAAGCAGCTCGCCGATCGCGTCGTGGTCACGTGGCTGGGCGTGACGGAATACAATGCGTTGAACAGCAATACCTTCCAGATCGAAATGCTCTTCGACGGAGAGATCCATCTCGCCTACACGCAGATCGCTGCGGTGGATGGCATCGCGGGTCTGTCGGAAGGCCTGGGCCTGTCTCCCGATTACAATGAGATGGACCTTTCGGCGGGCGGAAATTGCGGAGCACAGCCGCCGGTCGCCCCGATCGGCACGTGGGCGATGACCAAGAGCCGCTACATCTCCTTCAGCCCCAACAACGGCGCTGACCCGGTCAATTTCCAGGTGGAAATGCTGGCCGGACCGGGCTCGCCGGGTATGGTCGGCTGGGTGGACGTCCCGGACGGGAACGGCATTGCCCGCCTGCGGAGCACGCCGATCACACCCGCACCGCTGTGGGCCGAGGCCGTCATTCACATCGGCGATTGCGCCATCGTGCCCGGTGCCCAGTATGGCATCCGCGCCACGTTCGATGGCACGAATTTCTCGGACGAATACGGTGTCTCGACGACGCCGCAGCCATCGGACGGCCGCCTGTGGGGCGACACCGTTGGGTCCTTCGATTCGGGCACACAAACCTGGAATCCGCCCAACGGCACGGTGAACGGATTCGATATCGTGGCGGTCCTGGAGCGGTTCGCCAATGACCCGTCGGCGCCGCATATGACATGGGTCGACGTGAATCCGCAGATACCGGACAAGGTTGCAAACGGAACCGACGTCCTCCAGGTTGTAAATGCCTTCAGCCAGGGGCCGTATCCGTTCGTGACGCCGGACAACTGTCCGTAGTCGAGCGGACGCTCTCCAAACCGGAGAGTAGTTACGTCGTGTCAAACAAGGTGCCTCATCCGGATCACGGATGAGGCACCTTTTCTTTTGTCGTTCGACACTACCCGGCGTCGCACCCACAAGGGTCGCACGACTACCGCAGCAACCCTTACGGGCAATCCGCCGGCGCGGGGAACGGATATGCCATCAACTGAAACGCGCGGACTACCTGGAGGATGTCCGCGCCATTGACCACGCTATCCGGTTCTGCGGGGTTCACATCCACGCGCGTGAAGTGCGGTGCTGTTGATAATTGCTGAAACGCCTGCACGCCAGCCGATATGTCAAATCCGCTGACCGTACCGTCCGGCGCCGGCCAGACGCCACCGCTGGGTGCGCCGACCACATCGCCCCACGCTCGCGGACTGGGTACCGGCGTCGTGTTCACGAAGAGGGGTGCGGAGAATGTCGTGCCGTTGGTCGTGGCCCGAAGGGAATACGCCGCCGCAGGGGTGATCGGGCAATCACCAACATGCAGCACTGGCTCCGACCAAGTCCGGAATACCGGTGTGTTGCTGATGCGCGAGACGCCATTGACATCCGGCACATCCACCCAGCCCAGTGTTCCAACCGAGCCCGGAAAATATACGCTGCTGTCCAAGGCCACTTCAAACGCCACCGGATTTGCGTTGTTGGGAACAAAGGAGATGTATCGCTCCTTGGTCACATCGTGTGGAGCACCGGCTGCCAGCGGCGCGCTCACACCACCCGTGTCTTCAACTGTGAAGTCGCTGCCGGAGACATCCCACTGGCCGTAGGCTCCATCACCGTAAAAGGCACGGACACGAACGCGCCCCGTGGTCGTTTCCGTCGTGGGCGTCCAGGACGTCGAGGAATCCCCCACGCCTGTCAGCGGGACAACATCCTGCCACGCCGTGTCGTCCTTCTGAATCTGAATGTCATCGACCCATACGGTATCACTGCCACCGGTCGCACTGCCGTCTTTGGCGTATTCCCAAAGCAGCAGATGCGGTCCGGGCGAAAGCGCCGTGGAGAAGCTGGTCCAGTTCACGTTGCCCGAGGCGCGCACGCGCGATTCGCCGTCCACGTAGAACTGGAAGAAATCGTAGCCCGATTCGGTGCTCACCCGATACCAGAAGCTCACCTGGTCCGCCTCCACCCACTGTGAGAGCCAGGTGTTCTGATCGTTGCCGATCGCCCCGGCTCGAACCGACTGCGCGCCGCCATGGGATGAACTGCTGGTTACAAGCCAAGCGGACTGGCCGCCGGTCGCATACTGCGGGCCCAGGACACCGCTTTCAAAATCGTCCGTATCAACATTGATCACACCGTAGTCGGTGGTGTGCTGCACCTGAAACTGGGCGGAGGCGTCGCCCGTCCACTGGATCATCACCGGAGTATTCAGCTCCAGCGATTCCCCGCCGTCGGGGCCCTGCACCTGCGCCGCGGGGCCGCCCATGGCCACGTCCACGCGTGTGGCACCGCCGGCGTTCACCGAGATCCCCTCGACGCGTACCGTGTCGTACCCGGCCGCACTGACGGTCATGCCGTAGGTACCTGGATTGAGAATTCGGTGGTAATTGCCCACGCTCGGATCCGTAAGAGAGTCGACCGCCCGCCCATCCGCACGAACCGCCGCCTGAATCGGTAGCCCGCTGTCCCGGTCGGTCACGATGCCGCGAATTCCCTCCAGGGTCCATTCCGCATAGGCGAACATGGCATCACGATTGTTATTCCAGTACAGGGGGATGTCCGTGGAGGGCGGCTGCTTGTTCAGGCTGAGTTCAATTACCGTCTGGAGACTGTTCATGTAGCGATATCCCCAGTCCTGCAGCCCACCCATTGTCGAATACCAGGCCGCGCCATTGGTAATCCCGTGGTAGAAAGACGGACTGGACCACATCGGCGGATTCTCGATCGAATACGACTCACTGATGGGAACGTAGGAGTCCTCGTCCGGCGACCGCGTGAAGACCGAATCACCGCCGGGGTTGTTGTCATACGGGTAATTGACGACGAGCTCTCCGCCGTGGAGGTTCGCGCCGAGAACAAAGTACCGCCCGAAGGCCCAGTTCATGACGACCGCGGTCTCCGCCTGGCGTCCGGCCGTGGTGTTGTTGGGGCTCGTGAACGGATCGGGAAAGTTGCGGTTCAGATCAACTCCGTTGGCATTGTACCGTATCTTGGAGACACGATCGTATCCGTCGGGGTTCATCAGCGGCAGGATCCACAGATCGAGGTTGTTCACCAGGTCCGTCGCCCGCGAGTCGATGCCGTTCTGACCGGTCAGGTACTCGATGAATTGCAGGCAATTCTCCATCCCCACGATCTCGTCTCCGTGCATCGTGGAAATGTAGAACATCTCCGGCTCGTCCTCTTCGACGGTGACGTTGTCGCTCAGACGCATGGCCCAAAGATGCCGTCCCTGCACGCTCAGCCCGAGATCGTACCGCTTTGCGATGGTCGGATAATTCGTCTCGATATCCAACATGAGCGGCCCGATTTCGGCGTACGTGCGGTAGGCGGCCAGGAGGCCCTCCGGCGTCGGATTCCCGTCCGACAGCGAGGCCTCAGCGGGCGGAACCTCGCCCGCAATCTTCCCGCCGCGCGTGTCCAGGAACGCCGCGGTACGTCCGTAACCGCGTGCGACGGCGATGGCGTGCGCCGTTGAACCATGTGCATCAATGGCCGCCGCGTCGGCACCCGCGCCCAGCAGCAGACTCACGAACCGAACCATACGATCTTCATCAGAAAACCGGCAGGAACCCTGATCGACGGCAAGATGCAGAGCTGTTCGACCATCATCGTTTACCGCGCTGACATTCGCCCCGGCCTCGAGCAGCGATTCCGCCGCTTCGATCTGGAGCCGGCGCGCCGCCGTTTGCAATGGCGTTTCGCCCCAGACGTCACGTGAGCCGACATCCGCACCTGCGGCGACGAGCCTGGTAATCAATGCGGATTGATTTTCCATTGCCGCGTAATGCAAGGCACTTCGGCCCCACGCATCCACGGCACGAACGTCCGCGCCGCTTTCGATGAGCAACTCCGCTTCGCGGACTGCCCCGATGCGCACGGCCGTCTGCAAAAGCGTCTGGCCATCCGCACCACGCGAGTCAATGCTCTCCGGCTGTGCCGCGAGCGAAGCCCGCAGCCCTGCCAGATCGAACTTCGCAATGGCCTGGTGCGTTACGCTGGACTCATTCGGCCCGGCGCTTGCCTGCGCCGCCAGGAGAGCCAACGATACGACGGCGAGCCCGCACAATCCGATTCCCCACCCATCCCGATTCATGCAACCTGCTCCTTCCGCGACAAGAACCAAGAAATGCCGATTCTCCAGCATACCTAAATTGCCTCCCTGATTCAATTTAGGACGCCCGAAGCGAACCTGAAATGTATCGTTTCGCGGGTCGACTATCCGTCGTTTGTCACATGGTCGCCCGAGGCCTACCCTCCATTTCTTTGCAGCAGACGGTGCCCGGTGACAGCGAACTTCTCGGAAGGAGACGGACGATGAAAGCATGGCTGCTGGACGAATTCACCGGCCTGTCGGCCTTGAGACTCGTGGCGGATCATCCTCAGCCGCATCCGGGCCCCGGAGAGGTGCTCGTCCGACTGCACCACGCTTCGCTCAACCCGGCCGATCGCTTCCTGGCGGAGAATCTCTACCCCGCTCGCCCGAGCCTGCCCCACATCCTCGGACGCGACGGGGTCGGCACAATCGAGGCCCTTGGCGAGGGCGTATCGGACGCCCGACCCGGAACGCGCGTGATCGTGCTTCGCGGCGAAGCGGGCGTGTCACGTCCGGGAACATTCGCGGAGTACGTAACCGTCCCAAAGGAGGTCGTCGTTCCCGCTCCGGCGGAATGGAGCGATCCGGAGGCGGCCGCGGCCGCACTCGTTTATGTCACGGCCCATCAGGCTCTGTTCCAATGGGGATCCGGCGAAGCGGGCGCCGTCATCATCAGCGGTGTATCCGGCGGCGTTGGACTCGCCGCGGTGCATCTGGCCAAGGCCGCCGGTCATCGGGTCATCGGCCTGTCGCGGAGCCCGGCGAAATACGACCGACTGCGCGAGGAGGGCTGCGATCTGGTCCTCGATCCGGAGAATGAGCACTTCGTTCGCCAAGTCAAAGATGCCACCAATGGTCGGGGCGCGGATCTCGCGGTGGATAACGTTGCGGGTGAGATTTTCTCGCGTCTTTGCGATGCGATGGGTCCCCACGGACGCATCAGCGTCGTGGGAATGCTTGCAGGTCCGGTACCCCGGTTCAATACCGCCAAGCTGCTTTTCAAGCGGCTGCGAATCGGCGGCGTCTCGGTGTCGGATTATTCCGCCACCGAGGCACACACGGCATGGGGCGACATCGTCGCTTCGCTGGAGCGCATCCACCGCCGCCCGATCGTCGATACGGTGTTTCCGATGGATCAGCTTGTGCCCGCCTTTGAGCGGCTCGCCCAAGGACCGCTGGGCAAGGTCGTACTGAGCGTGCGCTGATATTCCCTGGCGACGGCGCGTACGACAACCGTTATGGCATCGCCGGTTACAGCTCCGATTCCGGCCGACCGCCTTCGCGCAGGGGCCCGAGAACATCCGTCAGGTTGGGCTGCTCGAGCACGAACTCTGCGTTCATGGCCTGATCGCGACTGAGCTGGTACAGGGCACGAACCACGGCGGCATAGTCGACACCCAGCCCGAGGACCTTCCCGTGCAGATCGACCTCCGCGTCGCTTCCCATCATCTCTACGAGATCGTGCAATCTTGGGCTGGATTGTACCGGCGGCGAGGCAGAGCCGGTGGACGGGACCGTACGAAGCAGTGTCACCTCCTCGTCACCTGCCGAGGCGTGCAGTGTGAGTGAGCCGTCCGGAGATCGATAGAGGCAAGGCGGCACGACGCGCAGATCGTCTCCGAAGAGCACGATTTCGCGCTCGCCCGTCCGCCGGACATACACAAACCGCGAGGCGCTTTCCGGAACCTGCGCCAGCGCCAGGTTGTCCCCGCCGATCATCTCCGCATCCACCACCGGATCGTTTCGTGCGGACAGCGCTTCAAAGGCGGAGATCTGCACGCGCACGTCGTCGGCATGGAGCAGGCGTCGCAGGGTAATCCCCGCCGCAGCCATGCCCCGCGCTTCCCCCAGCGCACGGATCGCCTGGTGACGAAACGGACTGCTCTCGCTCTCGGCATGGCGGCTCATCGCGTCACACGCCAGATCGTCCCCCAGGCGCAATCCCGCTGCGGCCGCGAAAAAACTCACGTAGTCCTGCGAGTTCGCGTACAGCTCGCGAAGGACCGGCAGTGATTCGCGCCCCATGCCTTCGAATGCCAGCGCGATTCGCGCGTGCGGAGCCGACGGGCGCAGGAGTTCCTGACCGAGCTCCCGCGCTTTCGCCCCGGTGAAGGCGGGATCGGTCGAGAGGTACAGCGCTCGCACGAGTGCCAGAAAATGCCCTTCGTCGCTCTGGAATTCCTCGGGAATTCGAACCTCCACGTAGGACGGCGATGTGGCATTGGCGATCCGGGCGCCGCCGGTGAAACGGGCGTTGATGCGATCCTGCACACGGCGCGCCGCGAGGTAAGAGGGAGTGGAAAGCACCAGGCGAACGGGACGAGGTTCCAGCGTTACGCCGCCACTCAGCAGGACGCCCTCCAGCGGCGTTTCGCTCACTGCCGCACCGGTTCCGGCAAAGGGATTCAAGAACACCGGCCCTTGCGCCTTGGCCAGCGTCTTTCCCGCCAGCACGCGGCCTGTCGCCGTACTCCGGTGGATCTTGAGCGGCGTAGGAATGAGGCGACCGCCGCGGAGTGATCGCGTCTGGGTTCCCGGCAGGGCCTTGACCGCCACCTCGAACCGCGTCCCCGGCGTCGCCGCCGGCGGAATTCGCCCCTGCACGACGACCACCGCCGTGTCGGGGTCGCGGATCAGCCGCTCCGGCGTGAGCCCGCGCGGCAGCCTGCCGCCATGAAAGGCCTCATATTCCTTGTAGAGCTCCTCCACCAGTTGATCGAAAACCGCCTTCGGGCAATCGCTCGAGCCGGCGTTGCCCAGTCCGATGACCAGCCCGTATCCGCCGACTTCCAGCGAACCGAGGTTGTCGTAGTAGCTCAGCGATCCGATGGTGTCGCGCGTGGCGGGCGAACCACTGCCCGCTGCTTGCGGCGCAACGCCCCAGTCCAGCTTCGCTGCTCGTTCGCGCTCCCAGACGCAGCCGCTCGCGAGAAGCAGGCTCCCCAGGATGATCCCGCGGAGTACGAACTGGATGTTCCTGGTTTGATCCGACCCGTTCATTCGAATTCGATTCTCCCGGATCACGGCCATGACCTCACGATTGAGGAGGGATTCAGTGCCCTGCCGTCCTTGCCGCTCGCCCGACGAACCTACCCCTGCTCCAACAACCATTCGGCAACCTCTTTCGAGGGGTCATCGAAATCGTATTCGCGCAGATGCCCCTTGCGGATCCATCGCCATCTCGCCTCATCCAGCTCGCGCGTCTCGCTCAACGCCACCCCGCAGAAAAAATAGCGGAGCTCGACTTCTTCGCCATCGATCTGCGCCAGAAGCGGCGGCTGACCGACAACGATTTCCACAGGCGCTCCCGCAGCCGATCGACCCACGCGACGCATCGCCCCTTCCGGCGACTCGTCCTCCCGCGCCGCCCCTCGCGGAAACTGCCAGCGTCGCTCGCCGTCCCCGGTTTCCGGTGAAACCTGGATCAGTATCACGTTGTCGCTTCGCTCGATGATCCCCGCGACGTACAGCTTTCTCTTGCGGCGCACAGCCACGTATCATGTCTCTCCCGGCGAAGAGCCTCGCTCCGCCGCTGCCTCGGCCTTGGCCTCATCGATCTTTCGCACCGCCGGATCGCGTTTCAGGCGCAGCAGGTTGGTTTGTGAAGCGACCCCGAATGCGAGGAGGCCGATCGACAGGCCCGCGCGAAGCAGCCAGACCCCCCCGCGGTGCGCTGCCCGCTGCGTTCGCGGTATCCCCTCGACGGTACCCTTGGGCAGAACTCCGTCTCGGACGACGAACCGAACGTAACCCAGGAATCCCCCGGGAGCGTACGCCTGACGGAGATAGGACTGCACATTCTCCCGGACCATCGCGCGATACGAAGCCGGCGTATGATCGCCCAGGTCCAACCGGCGGTCCTCCATCGTCTCCTCGGCGCGCTGCACCGGAAAGTCCCGGCTCTCCTTGTAGATGGAAAACCCCCACATCCAGAGCACCACCACCGTGGTCCCCAGCACGATGGGCATGGCGGCGTAAGGTCGACCGGCCGCCGCAATCCGATGCATCAGCGCGCCGACCACCAATCCGAATAGCGCGAAGAAGAAGAGCCCCAGAAAGAACGGCAGGAACGCGGCATGGGACAGCAACCACGCCAGCGGCGTGCCGACCACCGCTCCAATCACCACGGCTGCCACCCAACGTCCAAGGCGGCCACGCCGCGCAACCGGCAGATCGGTGTGTCCGGATGCCCGGTCCGCCTCGTTTCCTTCGTGCGAACCGGACTCGATTTCCGGCGTAGATCGCAACGCGCTGCGTTCCTTGTTCGTTGCGCTTGCCCCGTCGCGGGTATTGACATTGCCCGCGGCGGAGGCTGCTGAATCGGTGGGGATTCGCGGCATGATGGTGATCCGATGTTGCCCCAATGCCGTGGCGCCGCCCCCGGGCGGACCGAACGCGCAAGCCTTAATGTTCTGTGAAGAACGGCCTTTGAGCAACCGCCCTGTTGGGATTTAGCCTGGCGATGGCAACGACGAGAATGCGTCTACTTGTGAATGCCCTCTTTGTCGCCGCTGTCGGCCTCGGAACCGGGAGTCGCCGCCGCCGGTGCCTTTGAAGGAACCGTAGGGCGCGAATCGAAGCGTATCAGCAGCGTGACAAACCGATCATCCACGATGGGAACTCCGGCAGACGTCTGGCCCCGTTCCGCGCGCTCGGGACGAAGATCCTGCATTCGTCGCTCGACCAGCGAAGGCCCTTGTGCTGATTCCGAACCCGAAACCGGTTGCGATCCCGCGGCTGGCACAACGGCACCATCATCGCCCTTTACGACCGCCGGACTCGCATCCTCGGTCGTTTCAGCAGGCACGGAATCCCCAGTACTGCGGAGCGCTGCCGGATCGATCCCCACGAGCGGGAACAACCCGCCCCACGGCAACCACTCGGAATCCGCGAGGGGTGTCTCTTTCGCTTCCGACTTCGCCTTGGCGGACGACCCTTCCGTCTCGTTTCCGGCAACGGCCTTTGAGCCATCGTTCGGAAACACGGGCGCAAGCGGCATGGTACGGTCCCATGTCGCACGCCTTTGCAGTGTGGCGCGAATCTCACTCCGGCCGACGATAACCACCGGCCCCGATTCCAGCGCCACGGTCTCCGATCCGGCGGCACGCCCACAAACCCTGTCGACCAGCGAAGGCAGTTCATCCGCGCGGACGCGTACCAGAAGTTCAACCTCATTTCCGGGTGAAGCAAAGTTCTTTCCCGGTTTTCCCTGAACATAGAACTGGCGAAGCCGGGATCTGTCATCGGACACCGATTCAACATCTTCAGCGCCCAGCGAGGCAAGATCATCGACCAGCCGTTTGACCATCGCTTCACGCCGGCGATCCGATGCGGCCGTTACCGCCAGCCGAAGTGACTCATTCGCGAACGGATGCTCGACGAGTTGTCGCGGATCGATGCCGGCGTCAATCTTCCGTTCTGCGTCGGCCAGAGCCAGGAGCCGACCTTCCAGCTTGGGGGCATCCGAATCCGTGCGCGAATCGGGCTGTCCGAGGAACCGCGGAGATTTCGCGGAATCCTTCGCGCCGAGTCGTACCGCCTCCGACGTGGCGGCGATCGGCGATCCGCTGGGAGCCTCATCTGCTCCCCTCGACCTGGTCGCAACCTTCGTCCGTGCTGTTTCTTTGTCGGCCCGGTCGCGTCCCGCATCAACCGGGCTGCTTTTTTCCATAGACCGGTGGCGCTCAACCTCGTCCACCTTGGCTGCATCCGGCCGTGCGGCTCGCTCAGCGGAAGCAACAGAGGACTCGGGGGTCGCTCCCGCCGGCCCCTTCGCATCTTTGCCGGGGCTCTTCATCGCCAACTGCGCGCCCGGAATAAACGGTGAGGTACCGTTTCGATCACTCGTTACCCAGTAGGTGCCGAGGGCGACAATCCCCACCATGGCCGCCGCCGATGCAAACGCCCACCACCCGCTGCGCCCGCCACCGACCGCCACCGGACGCGTCATATCCTCCGAGAGCAACTCCTGCCGTTCCAATTGTGCGCGGATATCGCTCAGCAGCGTCGCGGGCGCAGAATGACGCGGCAGCGACAGGAGCGCTTCACGATTCGCCCGAAGATCTTCAAGCAACTGCTGCAAATCGGCGTCACGCCGAAGAAGCGCCTCGACCTTGGCGCGGTCGCCATCGGCCAACGCACCATCCAGGTACGCCGAAAGTAACACTTCCCTGTCGTTTGACCGATCCGCGTTCATCAAATCAGACCGCCGCGATCCTTCCCGTTGCGAGTTTCCTTACAGGACTCACGAAATCCGTTTCATCCACTTCCAGCCCCCGACAGACGGCTAGGCGCCCGAAACCATATCACGCAGCGTCATCCGCGCCCGGTGCAGCCGCGATTTCACGGTGCCGACGGGCAGCTCGAGCACGATGCCGATTTCCTCGTAATTCATCTCTTCGATGTCCCGCAGCACCAGCACCGCCCGCTGTTCGGCGTCCATCCGCCGCAGCGCGTCCGTCACTTTCCGCTGCTGCTCTCGACCCGCCACTGCCGCATCGGGCTCGTCCTCAACGCTGCCCGCTGTTCCCGGCTGAACGAGCCCCCGTGCCTGTGCGCCGAAGTGCGCATCCGCATCAAAAGTAACCTCCGATCGGACGGCCTGCTTCCGGCGATAGCTCAGCGCCAAGTTCACGGCGATTCGGAATAACCAGGTGTAGACGCTTGACTGATGCCTGAACGACGCAAACTTCTCGAATGCCCGCAAGAAGGCGTCCTGGGTCAGGTCCCGGGCGTCCTCCAGGTTTCCGCAGATTCGCCAGCACGTGTTAAACAGGCGATCCTGATACTTCTCCACGAGCCTGGCAAAAGCCTCAACATCACCCTGCCGCACCTGTTCGGCAAGCTCCAGGTCTTCCATGGGCACGGGACGGGAGGCACCGCCGAGCACATCGCCTCGCTGAGACTTTGGACGCTTCACCACGTGCCGGGTTCCCGAACAGCGCGGATTCCGCGCCGCCACCATGAAGAAAGTATTCGATCCCGCCCTCCCAACGCCATCGCCAGCTTAGTTATCGGCCTTTCCCGTCGAATGCGCCCCCGGGATTTCCCCATCTGCGCCGAATCGACCCCGTTTTCCGTCCGAAATCGGTCAAGTCGATCAGTACAACTTGACAAGCATCGTCAGGCGGCCTATTGCTGCGGCTCGGGGATTTGCGCCCCAAAAAGTCGGTGGGACGCACCCGGCGCAGTGGCGGGCCGGAATTCGCCAGTTACGCTAAGATACTCCCCGATGAAACCAACGTACGGTACGACTCGAATTCAACCCACGGAGAAGGATATGACCACGGCGGTGCAGGATTTCAAGGTGGCGGACCTCGGGCTGGCGGATTTCGGGCGCAAGGAGATCGTCCTGGCGGAACACGAAATGCCCGGACTCATGGCCACGAGACGGGAATACGGCACCAGGAAGCCGCTCAAGGGCGCGCGCATCACCGGCTCCCTGCACATGACTATTCAGACGGCCGTGCTGATCGAAACCCTCGTCGAGCTCGGGGCGGAGGTCCGCTGGGCAAGTTGCAACATTTTCAGCACGCAGGACCATGCCGCGGCGGCGATTGCCAAGGCCGGCACGCCCGTTTTCGCCTGGAAGGGCGAAACCCTCGAAGAATACTGGTGGTGCACGGAACAGGCGCTCTCCTTCCCCGAAGGCGGACCGACGCTGATCGTCGATGACGGCGGCGACGCCACGCTGCTGATCCACCTCGGCTACGAGGCCGAGGAGCGCTACGCGAAGGACGGAACCCTGCCCGATCCGGACGCAACCGACAACGAAGAGATGGCCGTCATTCTTCGCGTCATTCGCGACGGTCTGGAGCGCGAGCCGCAGCGCTGGCACCGCATGGCCGAGATGCTCGTCGGCGTCAGCGAGGAGACAACGACGGGCGTGCACCGGCTCTACGAGCGTCAGGAGAAAGGCACGCTGCTCTTCCCGGCGATCAATGTCAACGACAGCGTGACCAAGAGCAAGTTCGACAACCTGTACGGCTGTCGGCACTCGCTCGTCGACGGCATCATGCGGGCGACGGATGTCATGCTGGCGGGCAAGGTCGCGGTCGTGCTGGGCTTCGGCGACGTGGGCAAGGGATGCGCCCAGAGCCTGCGTGGGCAAGGGTGCCGCGTGCTTGTCACCGAGGTCGATCCCATCTGCGCTCTCCAGGCCTGCATGGAGGGCTACCAGGTGGTCACGCTCGAAGACGTGGTATCCACGGCCGACTTGTTCGTCACCGCCACGGGCTGCTGTGACGTGATTCTCGCCTCGCACATGGCCAAGATGAAAAACCAGGCCATCGTGTGCAACATCGGGCACTTCGACAACGAGATCGACATGGCCGGGCTCAAAAAGCTGCCCGGCGTCAAGAAGGTGAACATCAAGCCGCAGGTGGATAAGTGGGTACAACCCGACGGCCGCTGCATCCTGGTGCTAGCGGAAGGCCGACTCGTCAATCTCGGCTGCGCCACGGGTCACCCGAGTTTCGTGATGAGCAACAGCTTCACGAACCAGGTCATCGCCCAGGTCGAACTTTTCCAGAACGCCGCGAACTACGACAAGAAGGTCTACACGCTGCCCAAGCACCTGGACGAGAAAGTCGCCCGTCTGCACCTCGGCCAGCTCGGGGCAAAGCTCTCCAAGCTCACGGCGAAACAGGCGAGCTACCTGGGCATCAGCGTGGACGGCCCATACAAGCCGGACCAGTATCGGTATTAGGAAGAAGGCAACAGGCAACGGGCAATAGGCAACAGTGGAGAAGGGGCAGCACACCCTATCGCGTGCTGCCCCTTTTTCGTTGTGGGGTTGACTCGGATTTGCAGAAACCCCGCACCAGTGGGGCGACTACTTCCCCTTCTTCGCCTTGTCGGCCGGGTCGTGAATGACCTGCTCCCAGTTCTTGTCGGCGGCGGGTTTCAGCGTATCGCGATTCTTGCCCCAGGGCTTCCGCGTATCCGTGAGGATGCTTCGATAGAAGAGGAACAGGTGGCCATCGCGGACCTCGTACGCCTTGGGGTCCACTTCCACCTTGGCGCCCTTGGCCCCCATCGCGTATGCGCACCACCCGCCGTAGGCCGGTTCGTATTTCTCCGGATCGGCCAGGAATCGCTGGCGATTTTCATCGTTGACAAACCAATACGTCACGCCGAGCCGCGTGGCCTGGTAGTCGGGCGAACCCTTGGCGGGCTTTTCTCCGCCTTCCGGGAAATAGGCCACGGGGTCGTAGCCCTCAATCGCCAGCCCGTTCTTGTCGAGATTGAACTGCATCTTGCGGAGGGACTCTTCCTCCTTGGGATTCCCAGCCCAGGCGCTTGCCACTGACACCGTCAACGCCGCCACCAACGCGGCCGATCGGATCGTGTTCGTACGGATGTTCATCAACATTCTCATTCCTCCAAGAAATCCTGCCGGCCCGACGTCCGGACTACTCGCACGCAGCTTCCCACGCTTGCGTCCAGGCTGTTGGATGCGTCGTACCGGTCGGAGGTTTCGGCGAGGGGATCTGCGATCTCGCTACTCTTCGTCCAAGGATTGACCGATCACTTCCGGAACGCGCATACACCCAAATAGGCGATCGTAATCCGCCTCCGATAGAAACTCCGCGTGGCCGTCCGGGAACAATGCGTTTCCCCCTGTTCCGCCGTGGTTGGATTTGCGCTCGTAAATCAACACGTCGCCGCACGGCGGCGGATACACCGAGAAGCCTGGAACGACGTACTGGCACGGAGCGCCCTTGCATGAAGGGCAACTGACATCAGCCTGGCTCAAGTGCTTCATGAGCACGAATTCCTCGAAGCAAATTCCGGAAGGACCATCGGGACATTGCGTCACCAGCTTCTCCCACAGCGCCTGCATGTGCTGCTGGCAGGCGAGTCGAGCCTGGAGGGTCTGGGCCCGGGAAACAGCGAGAAACACGAGAAACACGGCAAGGAAAACCACGATCGCGATGGGCCACCTGGACTCGCCTGCAGAAGGCGACGAGGCGCCGATCGGTGGTGTCTCGTGGCTGGTCATTTTGTCTTCTTCGACGCGGGGGCCTGGCCGGTCAGCGCAAGAACGTCCTTGCGCAAGTCGGCGAACTTCAAGCCAAGGGCGTGAAGCACTTTCTGCGCCGTGCAGCCGTCCTCCTTGGCCAACGCCAGCAGGAGATGGTCGGTGCAGACTTCCTTGGCACCGAGTTCCTGACATTGTTCGATGGCGGTCGCCACTACGTTCTTGAAGTGCGGCGTGCCGGGAAGCCGGCCGAACACCCAGGTGTCCTCCATCTGCTTCTTCACATGCTTGTCGATCTGTTGCTTGATCGCCTTTTCCGTTGCGCCTCGTCCCGCCAGCACGCGGGCGCCGACGCCCTGCCCTTCTCGAAAGATGGCCAGCAACACGTGCTCGGTGCCGACGTATTCCTGCTCGTGCTCGCGGGCAATGACGTTGGCGAGGCGGACAACTTCAGCGATACGCGGGCTGGATTTCGGAAGCATAAGCAGATGATCCCTGCGCGATTGGGTCCGGTTGTTGGTCGCGGCAAGCCGGGCACGCCGCAAAGGCACCGTGTGCCCGCGGCGGCTTGCCCACGCTGGATGGCAGTATGACGGCGCGCGGCCCGGCAGGCAAACCTTGCGGGGGCGGTCGGCTCGGATGCGCGCAATCCGCGCGCCTAGGAAAGGCACACGGAATTGCAGCAGAACGGGTAGCGCTGCCCGGCCCTAGCGCCGCCTTCGACGACGCATGCCCAGCAGCGTAAACGAAATCACGAACAGCGGCAGCATTCCCATGGCCGCACACGGATTCACCGAACCGCCCGGTCCTTCCGGAGTCGTTCCATCCAGCGGCGGAGGCTCGATCGGACCGGTGCCCGAGCCGGGCAGGATGGTGATGGTCCGCGAGACACTCGTCGTGAGCGTGGTACCGCCGGTTGTAACCGTGTTGACCGTGGCCGTGACAGGTAGCCGCAATGCGTTATCTGTGGCATTGACGTACGTGTGGCTGACGAAAAGGCTGTTGGCCGTGGTTCCGTCACCAAGGTCCCAGCGCACGGACTGCAACGTTCCGACGAGCCCGGAGGTATCCACGCTCAATTGCACGGTGAAAGGAGAGGTTCCGGAATCTACGTCGGACCCGACCGTTCCGGGTATGCTGATGATGATGGAGGCTTCCCCTGCCTGACCGGAATCGTCCCCGCCGCCCGAACCCTCCACGCGAATGGCCGCCTGGGCAAAGCCGGCTCGACCCTCCGTGTCCTGCATGGTCAGGCGGGCGATGAACGTTCTCGTCTGCCCGGCCGGTACGACGTAGGTGTAGGACGTATTACGAGATGTTGAATCGATGGCCACCGAATCCGTCGTGTCGAAATCCCAGGCGGTCTTGGTCGAATCAATGGGCACCGCGCTGGTCGCATTCCCAGCGAACCGTACCGTAAGCGGTGACGTTCCAGAAAGCGGTGTGGCTTCAATGGACACCCGCGGAGCAGAAACGGGAACACCGCCGCCGCCGCCCCCACCGCCCGTGGTCTCACCAAGAATGAATCCCGGGTCGAGGATGTTGCCTTCCGAATCCACCTTGACGCCGTGGGAGTACCGTCCAAGCGAGTTGCGTGCATAGATGCCGAAATAGCGTGTGCCGGCCGGCGTGAGGAAGCCCACGCACTTATCCGCACCCGCCTCGCACAGCGATTCTGAACCGTCGCAGGAAAGCGCGCAGCCCACGGCAATTACGGAAACGCCAGTGGGAAGCGTCTGGAGTACAGCCCCGCTGCAACCTAGCTGTTGATCGTCGTAGCAGACACCGTCGACCGGAAACTCATCCGCATCGAAAGTGAAAGGACTGTCGCTGGCGACCACGAGAAAGTCCTCGGTCGACGCCCGAGGCTGAGGGGGTGCGTCCGGATCATCCGGTTCGAAATCCTCTTCCTGGTACCGAAATTCGAGTTGACTGCCGTTCTGGGTAAACCGCAATTCACCTGCCCCGACCCGGAAGTTGCCCGGAGGATAAGGCCAGGTCAGACCATTCCCGGAGGCGGCCTGCAGGGCCGCTTCGGCGGCGCGCTGGGCGTTGATGCGGCCGAAGCCGTAGCGCAGGCTGCGCTTGGTGATGGGATCGTACCCGGCATCCTCCGGGCTGACCCGATCACACGTATGCTCGAGGATCTGCCGGACATCGGTGGCGGTGAGGTCGGGATTGACGGACAGGATGAGGCCCGCCGTACCGGCGGCAATCGGACATGCCGCGGAAGTGCCGGAGAAATTGCCGGTGTACAATCCGGTCGGCTCGATTTCCGGTTCCCCGGTGAATTGGTCGAAGCCGCCGACGTTGTACCCGTCGTCAACGTAGCCGGCATTGTCATTGTTGTCCGTCGTGGCGATCAGGCCGTCGTCATCCGCACCCGGAGCCAGCACATCGATATTGCGACCGAAGTTGCTGTAGCTGGTAATCTGGTCGAAGATGTTGGACGCACCGATACCGATGACCGTGTTGAGTGACGCCAGATCGTCATTCGCGTCCAGTTCGATACCGTCATTGCCCGCCGCAAAGACAAGCACCATGCCCCTCGGCAGATTCGGGCCGTCCTCATCCAGATCGCGACCGTCTCTGAAGGCCAGATCGATCGCTTCCACGATGATCGCCGGAGCGGGAAAACCGGGAAAGAAGCCCCAGCTGTTGATATGGACGTCCACTTTCTGCTGGCGCGCGAAATTGTACGCCCCGGCTATGTCTGCATCGTCGATGAAATCATTCAAACCCCGCGAAGCCGTGAACTGTGAGAGATAAGCGACGCCGCGAACGCCGATCGTATTGGCCCGGGCCGCGGCGAGTCCCATTACGGCCGTTCCATGCTCGTCACCGATCGACTTGGGACGCGGATCGTCGGATCCCGGCGCCGACGAAGGCAGCGCCAGGTCCTGCCCCACGCCGATGTATCCGCCGCGCAGATCGGGATGATCCACGTCACAGGAATCGTCGAATATGCCGAAGAGCACGTCCAGGCCGGTGGACGTGTTCCAAGCTTCGGGCGCGTTGATGTCGGCACCAGCAAGCCCGCCCCGCTGACCGCGGTTGTCCAGATGCCACTGAAAACTGTAAAGCGGATCGGAAATGGCGATTTGATGGGTCCGTATGGGTGTACGGAAATTCGGCTGTGACCACACAATCCGCGAATCAATCGCCATGTCGGCCGCGCGAGTCACCTCATCCTCGTCATGATCGATCGGGCTGACGACGTAGACATCGCTAAGACCTTCGACGGGGCGCACGACCGCCAGGCGATAATCGGTCCAGAGCTTGTTCCGCTCCTCTTCGGAGAGATCGGCGGCCACACGAACGTTGATGGTACCCGTAGAGACCAGGGGAAGATCGCCCTGCATTGTTCGAAATATCGGATGAACCTCGATGATTCCCGGTTGGGCCTTCGCGGCGCTCATCCGCGCCTTGGCCGGCCCGTTGGTGCGTAAGCGCTTGACGGGAGCGAACGGGGCGTGGTCGAAGTCCTCGATCACGCCGATGTCCTCCGTTGCCAGCGTGCGGCTCATCGCTGCGACGGGCTTCCCTTCGGAAACGATAACGGCCAACTCCGTCTCCGACCGGACCAGCGGCGTGCGGCTGCCGTCGGGCTGGACGATGTAGTGATCCTGAGCGAGCGCGCTCCGGGCCGCAAAGGCGACCAGCGCAACAGTCAGGAGTGAAAGGAATTGTGTTGAACGGGATACTGGGTGTTTCCGTCGCATGTTGCATTCACCTACCATCAGGAATCGGACTCGCGGGCCGGCACGGAACTTCCGGGCGATTCAATCGGGGTGTGCCAGACGGGGCAGCGCACCGGCTGGACGCGACGCCGCGGAACGCCGTCAGGGCCGCCGCGGCGGCTGCTCACCTGCACGTCCCGGACCTATGCCGAGCGGCTTGGCCCGGTTTCGAGGGTCGAGTGCCGAACTCGGCCCTCACCGGAGCATTCTTCGGGGATCGAAATGCCCTGTCAAGCGGCGATCCCGGACCGCTTCGCGGCTTCAGCGCACGCCGCCTAGGTCTGGATTTCGCGGATCGAGGCTGTCCAGGCGTCGTAAGCGGGGTCATCGAACATGACCCAGCGAACCAGCTTGGGCGAGTCGAATTGAGCCTGATCATCAAGTACCGCGCGAAGCGAGACCTTGGCCGCCTCCGCCATCGGATACCCGTAAACACCGCAACTGATTGCGGGGAACGCCACTGTCGCGCACCCGTATTCACGGGCCAGCGCCAGGGACGAGCGATAACATCCGGCGAGCAGACCCCGTTCGCCCGATCCTCCGCCCCGCCAGATGGGACCGACGGTATGAATCACGAACCGCGCGGGAAGCCGGTACGCCTTGGTGATTCGAGCCTCACCCGTCGGACAACCGCCGATGCCCCGACACTCGACGAGGAGTTCCGGACCAGCGGCGCGGTGAATCGCACCGTCGACACCCCCGCCGCCGGCCAGTCGCTCGTTGGCGGCGTTGACGATTGCGTCCACCTCCTGGCGGGTAATATCGCCACGAACAATCTCAATGCGGTTCATACGCAGGCTCCCGGGGATCGCTGTTATTCGGGCGTGGAGAGAAAGCACAGGAACGATCGACGTGCAGTACCATGGCCCCGTCAATTAATCCGAACCGCCGGTGCTCGAGGTATCCCAGGACCAGCCCGGCCGGCAAGTCGCGATGGCGCTGCCGATGGGCCTGGCGAAAGGCGCGCCGCGCCGGCGAGCCCAGGAGCGACCACGCCAACCGCTGCCCGATCGTCTTGGCGGACAACAGTGAGACTCTGACACCGGACGCCGCACCTTCTGAATACAGAGGTCGTTGAACTGCTCCAGCCTCACGAAAACCGTCCAGCAGCCGGCGCCAGTCCTGGATCGTACGGTCCGGCACGTCGGCCTCCGGAAAAACATGACGCCGAGCGAGCATGCACGCGACCACGCCGCTCCACCCGCCCGGCAGGTCGATCCCCGCGAAATACTTTCCGTGGGCGCGGAAAAAACGGCGATCGCGATGGGTCGCAAGCCGGCGGGCGGTTCGAAGTCGAAGGCGCTGTATCTGAACCGCCCATCGCTTTAAATCGTCATTCCTCTTCCACGTGGCGTCGGAAACCCCTCGCATTCGAAGGTACTCTTTGAGGAATCGAAGGCGCTGCGAACGCGTCGCCACCCGGTGAAAAAACTGGTCGAGTTGCGCCAGGCTTCGCACCGCCTCCCGGTCGGAAACGGCGCGTGCAAGGAACCTAACGGGATGGACGTCGGCGTAGAGGCAGCCCGGACCCCCCGCTACGCCCCGTACAAGGATATTCCGAGCATGACCGTCCAGATGGAGGAATCCGCGGTCGTGACTTCGGGCAAGCAGCTCGGCCGATGCCGAAGTCAACTTCCGAGTCGTCACGTTAGGTACAGCCGGCGTTGCATTCTCCGCAATTAGAGTCATCCAGAAATCGGCAAGCGAACTTGCGTCGGGCACGCCCTCCGTGATCAAGATGGAGCGCCCCGAAGATTGCTGCACCGCCAGCGCAACGGGCCGTATCGTGGGGATGCCGCGATCTGCAGCGCGCTCAAACGCCGCCCACTCGCGCGCGGCGACTTTCGGGACCTCCCGGCCGGCCCATGCCGCCCACCGGCGACGAACGCTCGCCATCAAGCGGGCCGAACCCGATCGACCGGCGCGCTCGAATGCCTTTGCGTAGAGCACCTGGCCCCGGACATCCACGCGCCACGTGGACCGTCCGT
The DNA here is from genome assembly GCA_024102815.1 of Phycisphaerae bacterium. Classification (NCBI taxonomy): domain Bacteria; kingdom Pseudomonadati; phylum Planctomycetota; class Phycisphaerae; species Phycisphaerae bacterium. Next base: position 21,506 of record JAGFJJ010000057.1, on the reverse strand, counting down.
CACCGGTCTTGATACACTTTGCGAACGCACAAGACGGGAGTTCGAACCAGTCTACATCATCCAACGCGAACCCGGCCGCTTGCTTAGCAAGATGCCATCGAATATGCGCATCTCCCTCAACAGTGTTCCGCAACTTCGAGCGAGGAACTTCGGACTTTGCCGGAGTATTCATCCGAGTGGTGCCGGTCGGGGCGGAAGTGGAACGAACGTTCATCGTGCAGCGTCAGCAGCCAGCGCATCCAGATCGCGAGAACGTGTGGATTGTAAGGCAGCCTCGACAGCTGCTCCAGTAGCGTGCGTCACGATCGAGACAATGCCGCATGAATCCGCCGGTGGGCGGTGGAAACGGGCAGGCGCTCAAATTGTGCGGGCGAAACCCACCGAAATTGGGTCATACGGTTGCCGGATTCCGACGGCGCCGCCGAGCAAACGTCGCAGCGAAATACCTCGAAGTCGAGCGCGCGGTGCGTGAGCTGATGCCGCACGTGAAGCGGGGAATGAATGAAACTCGGCTCGATCCCCAGCGCGTGCAACAACTCCCTCAGCGAATCGATACCCGTGCCTCCCTCCCGACACTCCCGGGATGGAAACTCCCACAATCCCGACCAGAGTCCGCCGCGGGGCCGGCGCCGGACCAGCATCCGGCCCCCGGACTGAATCGCCGCCACGGATACCGATACGTGTGGAGCGGCTTTCCGCTTTGCCCGCCGAGGCCATTGCTCGGGTGATCCCTCCGTCGCGGCAACGCACGCCGAACGAAGCGGGCACCGGGGGCAATCCGGCCGGCGCGGCCTGCAGACGGCACTTCCCAGATCCATCCACGCCTGGTTGAAGTCGCCCGGCCGTCGTGGTGAGAGAAGTGCCATCGAAATGGCACGAACGGCATCGCGCCCGGCAGGTGCTTTAGGATCGTCCTCCAGCGCGAAGAGCCGACAGATGATCCTCGCGACGTTGCCATCCACGGCCGCCGCCCGCTCATGAAATGCGATCGAGCTGATTGCCGCCGCAGTATATTCTCCGACGCCGGGCAGCTCACGCAGCTCGGCTGCGCTCGTCGGGACGCCGCGTCCCTCGCTTCGCAGTTGGCGCACGGCATCGTGCAGGTGCATGACACGCCGGTAATAGCCGAGACCCTCCCAGTGCTTGAGCACCGTCTGATGTCCGGCCCGGGCGAGCCTGTCCGCGTCGGGAAAACGTGCCATGAAACGCTCGTAGTAGGGAATCACCGTTTCCACGCGCGTCTGCTGGAGCATGATTTCCGCGACCCACTGGGCGTAGGCATCCTTCGCGCGGCGTCGCCAGGGGAGATCGCGGCGCTCGCGATCGTACCAGGCCAGCAAGCGGCGGCGGATCCGCTGGATCTGCCGCCTGTCATGCGGCACTGGAGTGTCGTTGGTACGAATCGGGCGCTCGCCAACCGTCATTTGCGATTCAGAATCTGGCCGCACTGCGAGCAGTAGCGAGCGTGGGAAGGATTGATCTCCTGGCAACGACGGCACCTGCGACCTCCGCGGCGCGGCGAGCTCAGCAGGAAGGCGATGACGCCGATCGCGATGAGCAGCAGGATATGTTCCTGTCGCAGTCCGAAGAGGGCAAGAATCAGCGTGGACGACATGGCCGGTAGCGGCGCCCCTGATCAGGAAGTAGATCCACGTCGGAGGAACATGCCCGTCCCGTGGAAGCGCGACGAGTATAGCGCCGCACCCGACGCGAGACAAATAGGCCGATCAATCCTATTCAAAGCGGCGTTCGGCGACCGTCGAGCGGTGATTGGCCGTGGGCTTCGGTATGGCGATGCGGTCGCGGATGGTGCAGTAGTCGTCGCCGCCGAGCCGGCCGAGAAGATCGAGCAGTCCGGCGTCCGCCGTGTCGTCCGGAAGGGCTACGTCCTCTGCAAGGTGAAAGCACAGGACTTCGCCGATGCAGATGTTGGCGGACAGCGGACCGTCCCCCACCGGCACGATCTGCACCAGGCGACACTCGAGATGGACCGGGGATTCGGCCGCGCGCGGCGGTCGGACGTATTTCGATGGAAGCGGCGTGAATCCCGCGGCCTCGAATTCGTCCTCCTCCGGCGGATAGGCGAACGACGCCTGGTTCATCGCCTCGCGGATCGCGTGGGGCACGACGTTGACCACGAACTCCGGAACCGCGCGAAGATTGATCAGCGTATCCTTGGACGTTCCGTCCGCCTTCGTGCAGGGCGAGAAGATGACCGCCGGCGGATTCGAACCGACGGCGTTGAAGAACGAGAACGGGGCCAGATTGGGAATCCCGTCAGCCGAGACGGTGGAGACAAACGCAATCGGCCGCGGAAGCACGCAGGAGAGAAGCGTGCGAAAGTTATCCCGGCGCTGGCGCTCGGCCGAAATCAGCGTGCGATAGGACTCGTAGGACTTCATGCGTCTGGCCGTGAAAGAATTGTTCGAGCAGTGTTGTTCCGCAAATGACCGCCAGGACCGCACCTTTTACGTATCGCAATCAGGAGCTGACGCCAGGAGAACCCGCGACGGCCCCGCCTTCTCCAGCGACTGGATGACGGCCGACTTGCTCAGCGCCGTCGGAAGGACGGTGGGATTCTCCGGTTTGCCCGGCTCGTAAATGAGGTTCAACGGAACCGCGGCCGCTCCGTGACGGTGCAGCTCATCGGCGATATCAGGATCCTGGAAGGAGAAGTCGGCCTGGAACGGAATGACGTCCAGGGTCCGCATCTTGTTCCGCACTTCGGAAGTCTCGATAGCCAACTTCTTGTTGACCTTGCACTGCGTGCAATAGGCTGCCGTGAAATCGACAAAGACCGTCTTGCCCGCGCACACCGCATCGTGAACGGCATCCCTTGACCACCGACGCCACGGAACACCCTCTGCCCAGTCCTCCCCCGCGGCGTAGCGCGCCTCGAGCTGTGCCTGCTGGCGGGCCATCGCTTCGCCAATCGGGTAGATCCACCCGTAGATCGTTCCACCGGTCAGCACGACGACCAGCAGAGCCAGTGCCCGGAGGGAAAGGCGACGACCTTCCGACATGGTCAGGTTGACCTGGCCCCAGATCCAGCAGGCCAGGGCCACGCCGATGAGAAACACGATGGTCCACTGGCTCCCCGCGGCACCGAGCTGCGTGACCAGCGGGTTGATCAGCCAGATAACCATGGCCAGAAGCAGGAAGCCCATGATCCGCTCGAAGGTGATCATCCACTGTCCGGGTTTCGGCAGGAAGCTCAGCCAGCGCGGATTGAATCCCAGGAGCACATAGGGCGCCGCCATGCCCAGCCCCATTACCAGGAACGCCAGCATGGCAATGCCGCGCGGTTGCAGCACCGCCCAGCCGTAGGCGGCGGCCATGAATGGCCCTGTGCATGCGAAACCCAGGACGGGAGCCAGGATCCCCTTGCCGAATGAAGCGACAATCCCCTCCTGCTGCAGACGGGCGTCGAGCGAAGTGGCCGCGGACGGCGGCTGGAGCGTCCACACGCCGAGGAGACTCAAAGCCAGTGCCATCACCACGGCACCGAGCGCAATCACCGCCACGGGATACTGGAGGATGTTGGTTCCGGCAACGGCAAGCAATCCCAGCACCACGAAGAACAGCACGGCACCCGCACCGAACGACAGACCCAATACAGCGGTCCGCGCCCGCGATTCGTGCGCCTGCTGCACGAACCCCAGCACTTTGATCGAGAGCAGCGGCAGGACGCATGGCGTCAGGTTGATGGCCAAACCGTAAAGGAAACAGCCGAACAGCAGTCCGGGAAGTCCCAGTCGTCGCAGCCAGTCGGTCAGACTCGCCGTTTCGGAATCGCCTGCGGCGGGTGCCCCCTGTGCCGTCTCGGCCTCCCCCGTCGGCCCTTGCGCGCCGACGACGTTCCCATCGGGTACCGCGGGGGCAACGGAATCGCCCCCGTGGGCGACCACGGCATGATCCGGGCTGAAGGGGTGCGAGAATTCGACGGCTTCGGGAGGGAAGCAGTTGCCGGTCTCATTACACGCCTGGTATTTGAGGACGCCGCCGAAGCGAATCGGCTCGACGGTCGGCGCCTCGTATACCTTGGCCGGCACGCGGACGGTCAGCTTCCCGGCAAACTCGGCCACTTTCCCGATTACGGGCAACTCCCGCGTCTTGTGCGGGGGGAACTCAGGCTGGCCGAATCCGATTCCGGCAACCGGCTCGATGAACGCCTCGGTCGCCACGAAAGCCGGGTTGAGCGGCGCGTTTGACTGAATGTGGAACTGCGGCTTGATGTCGATATTGAGCAGAAGATCAAAATCATCGCCGGGATTGAATCCGCCCTTTGACAACGCGAGAGAAACATCGAGGAACCGGCTGGTCTCCTTGGGGAGCGCACGACGTGCCGACGCGAAGACATCCTCGTGGGACGGCACCGGCTCACCTCCCGCAGACGCGACGGGCAACGTCAGCTCAACACTGACCTGCTCTCGGAGGCAGGATGTATTGCAGATCAGGTATCGTACATCGCCCGCGATTCGAACCGAGTCGGCGCGAACATCGGAAGACGGGACCACGCCGGCAAGCAGCACAGGCGTCCCTTCCAGGATGTTGGTAACGATGTCCCCGCCGGACACATGCCGCTTGGGTACCGGAAATCTCAACTCGCCGACCGAGAAACCGGACGGCATCGACCAGTCGACCCGTGGAGGCAGTCCGGAGTCGCCCGCGTTGATCCAGTAGATGTGCCAATGATCGTTGATCTCGAATCGGAGGCCCAGATCAAATGGCTCACCCGGAACGACTTCCGCCACCGACGCCAACAGGTCGATCCGGGCGTGGCGCTCGTCTTCCTGATCCGTCTGAGCCCGCACCAGACTGCCCGAGTACAGGACAACGGCAAGCACCGCCCAAAGGCGTAGAAACCGCGTGATCATCGCGCTGACCATGAAACCTCCGCTTCTCGAGTTCCGTTGAGGGCTGGGCCCCTCGACACATTCTGTTTGCTTTTTGATGCTCCCGGCTCGGCGATTGTAACACAACCCGGCCGTCACAAGGCTTACGCTGTGAGGCGGCGAGAAGTTCCCGGCCTGTGGATGCTCGAGTGTACGCGCGGATGGCAAGCGTTGCCTCGCCCTGTCTCGAACAGTTGCGCTGCCGTGAAGATGACCAAGGACCGATCGTCCGTTTTCGGGCGCATTGGCCGCAAAGCCGAGGAGCATCAATTGACACGTATTAAGCTGACCTTATAATCGCGACAGCTTTTTGTGCGTGCTTTGTATTAAAGCGTGGATGTATTGACTGCGCCTGCGTATTCGTTGCGCCAGGCTTTTAACATAGATGTTCAAGTCCGTTGCAGGAGACAGGATTGGACGAGCCTGCCGCAGGGCAGGCAGCGCGAAGGATGATCGGCTCCCGGGCCGCGAGGCATTTTCGGGCGCGTCACTTCTGATGGCGGTTCTGCATCCGAGGCGATTCGCTTTGCAAGCTAGATCGGGGCGTGTGATTTCCAGATTTGAAAGACAATATGGCTGGCGAAACCACGACATGCTTTCAGTCTCGGTAGTTTCTCATGCCATTCTTGCGGAGTCGATCCGCCGCCCCAGCCCGTAGGCTCCCGGCTCGCATGGGCCTAGACCATCCTCTGCAGCTCGAATGAGGCGACTCCGTGGCTTCATCGGGCGCTGCTTGTCTGTTCCCGCAACCGATTTGAGCAACAGTCAGTCCCGGTCGGGTCGGAAGGAACCGTGCCAGACTTGGGACGCCGCTTGGGTTCGCGGGATCATTCCATGACCAATACCCTCATTCTGGCTGCGATCCGCGATCAACTCGCCAGCTATCCCGGGGGGCTTATTGCCGGCTCGGCGATCGGCGTCCTGGTGGGCTTCTTCTTCATCCGCTGGATGTCCCGTTCGAAGCTGGAGGACGCCCAGCGCGAAGTCGAGCGCCGCTTGAACGAAGCCGCCACCGAGGCCGAAGTGCTCAAGCGCACGGCCGAGGTCGAAGCCAAGGCCGAGTTGCTCCGAGGCCAGGAGCAACTCCGGCACGAGGCGGACCAGATGCGGTCCGAGTTCAAGGAAACGGAAAAGCGCCTTGCGAAACGCGAGGACAATCTTGAAGCCAAACTTGATACACTGGAGATCAAGGAAAAGAACCTCGAACAGGCCCAATCGCGCCTGGAGGAGCGCTCCGGCCAACTGGAGAAACGCGAGGAGGAGATTACAAGCCTGATCGCCCAGCGGCGGGAGCAGTTGCTGAAGGTCTCGGGCCTGTCGTTGGAAGAAGCCAGACGACAGGTTCTCGAGGACCTGAGCCGCGAGCTCGACCAGGAAGCGGCAGAGCTGATCGACCGTACGCTGTCGGCAGCCCGCGACGAAGCGTTTTCGCGCTCTCGGGAGATTACGCTGACCGCCATCCAGCGCTACGCGGCCGAGCACACCTGCGACAGCGTGGTGTCGAGCGTCGAGATTCCTTCGGACGACATGAAGGGCCGGGTCATCGGGCGTGAGGGCCGCAACATCCGGGCGTTTGAGAAATCGACGGGCGTGGACGTGATCGTTGACGACACACCGGGGCTGGTACTGGTCAGCGCGTTCGATCCCGTGCGCCGGGAGATCGCGCGGCGTTCACTGGAGCGCCTGATCCAGGACGGGCGCATCCATCCCGGGCGCATCGAGGAACTTGTCGAGCAGACGAAAAAGGAAGTCGAGGAGGAGTGCCTGGAGATCGGCAAGAAGGCCTCGATCGAGTCAAACGTCGGTGGGCTGCATCGCAAGCAGCTCGATCTACTGGGTCGCCTTCGCTATCGCACGAGCTACGGCCAGAACGTCCTCCAGCATAGCATCGAGGTGGCATACCTCTGCCAGGTCATCGCAGATGAATTGGGGCTTGACGGTCGGCTGGCACGACGCTGCGGGCTACTCCACGACATCGGCAAAGCCATCGATCATGACATGGAGGGCAGCCATCCGAAGGTGGGCGCCGACTTCTGCCGCAAATTCAATGAGCGGCCGGAAGTGTTGAACGCCATCGAAGCACACCACGCGGACATCCCCGCGACCAGTCCGTACACCGTAATCGTGATGGCCGCGGACGCGATCAGTGCGGCGCGACCCGGCGGGCGGCGCGAGTCGCTGGAGCGTTATATCCAGCGGTTGCAGCAGCTCGAGGAGATCGCCAAGGCTCCGCCCGGGGTGAAGGAAGCGTACGCTATTCAGGCAGGGCGGGAGATACGGGTCATCGTGGATGCAAAGCGTGTCGATGACGCCGTCGCGGCCAAGATTGCGCATGACGTGGCACATGAAATCGAGGCGAAGATGACCTATCCCGGCGAGATCAAGGTCACCGTGTTGCGCGAAGTTCGCGCGGTCTCCACGGCGAGATAGCCGGTAGCGCCTGCTCACCGCAGGCGCATTGACGGGCGGCACGACCATGGCGTCACTTTCCATCTTGTGCGTAGGGGACGTGGTCGGCGCGCCCGGTCGATCCATTCTGCGCGAGGGACTGAAGCTCATCCGATCCCGGCAACGCATCGACTGCGTGGTGGTCAATGCGGAAAACGTCGCCGGAGGCTCCGGACTGACTGCCCCGCTTTATCAGAAACTCGTAAACTACGGCGTTGACTTGATCACGCTCGGCGATCACATCTTCCGGCGGAAGGATGTGCTTCCGGTGCTGGAGCAGTCAGACCGGATTGCACGGCCGGCCAATCTTCCCGAGGCGGCCCCAGGGCAGATGTTTGCGATTCACGAAACGAACAACGGACAGCGGATCGCCGTGATTTCGCTTCTGGGGCGGCTGTTCATGCGGCTGATCGGCAATTGCCCATTCGCCGCGGTGGACCGCGTGCTCGAGATGCTGCCGGACGGGCTTGCCGCCATCCTGGTCGACGTGCACGCCGAGGCGACGGGAGAGAAGGTCGCGCTGGGGTGGCATCTCGACGGGCGGGTTACTGCGGTGTTCGGGACGCACACGCACATCCCCACGGCCGATGAAACGATTCTCCCCAAGGGCACCGCCTATGTTACGGATCTGGGCATGTGCGGGCCCTACGACTCGATCCTGGGGCGAAAGAAGGAAGCGATTTTGTCCACGATGATCACGAGCGTCCCCGAGCGGTTCGACGTGGCCGAGGGCGACGCACGACTCTGCGGCGTGATCGTCAATGTCGACCCGGCAACGAAGCATGCCACGTCGATCGAGCGCGTACGGATCAACCAGACGGACGTGTCCACGAGCGGATATACGGAGGATTCGGACAAATGAGCCACGCCGTCGACGAGCAGCAATTGCAGGCGCTCCTGCGCGGCGTGGACCACACCTACACGGTGGAGGAGCTTCGCGAGCGGCTGAAGACCGGGAAGCAACTGCGCGTCAAGCTGGGCATGGACCCGACAGCGCCGGACCTCACGCTGGGGCACACGGTCGTGCTTCGCAAGCTCCGCCAATTCCAGGACGCGGGTCACAAGGCGATCCTGATCATCGGGGATTACACGGCGATGATCGGCGACCCCACGGGCCGGTCAAAGACGCGTCCCATGCTTACACCGGAGGAGTCGGAGGCCAACGCCCAGACCTATCTGCAACAGGCCGGCAAGGTGCTCGATCTTTCGCCTGACCGGCTCGAAGTACGACACAACAGCGAGTGGCTTGCGCCGATGCGCGTCGCGGACGTGATTCGCCTGATGAGCCAGATGACCGTGGCGCGGATGCTGGAGCGGGACACGTTCGCCACGCGGCAGGCGGAAGCGAAAGAGATCTACCTGCACGAACTGCTCTATCCGCTCATGCAGGGCCGAGACAGCGTGGCCATCGAATCGGACGTGGAACTGGGCGGAACGGACCAGACGTTCAACAACCTGTGCGGCCGCGATCTCCAGCGAAACGCGGGGCAGCCGCCGCAGATCGTCATGGTCATGCCCCTGCTCGTGGGTATCGACGGCAAGAACAAGATGAGCAAATCGCTGGGCAACTACGTGGGCGTGACGGACCCGCCCGGCGAGATGTTCGGGAAGATCATGCGCGTGCCGGATGAGCTCATGCGGAACTATTTGGAGCTACTCACGGATGCGCCGTCCGAGGAAATCGCCCGTCTGGTTGATCCGGCGCAGTGCAATCCGCGCGACAGTAAGGAGGTGCTGGCGCGGATGCTGATTGCCCAATACCACTCGGTGGAGGCAGCGGAGGCCGCCGCGGAGGAATTCCGCCGGGTGCATGGCGGCGGCGGAGGAGGCGGGCTGCCCGATGATATTCCCGACGTGAACGTACCTGCTTCGCTGCTGGCTGAAGGACGTGTAAATCCCGTCGATCTGATCATGCATTGTCAGTTGGAAAAGAGCCGCAGTGAAGCTCGGCGGACCATAGCCGAGCGGGGCTATCGCCTGAATGGCAGCATCGTCGAAGATGCGAACACGCCGGTGGATATTCCCGACGGAGCGATTCTTCAGCGCGGAAAGAGGAAATTCGTGCGGTTGCGGATCGTTCCAACTGGGTGAGACATGCATCGCCGTGACATCGTTCGAGGACCGCGAAATCGCCGAGTAATCCGCCAATCTTGATATGTCAACGTCGTGAATACTCCCCTCCCGCCACTTTCCGACCCCCACGCCTACATCGGCCTGTTCGTCTACGACTTCGGTTCGCATGTTTCGGTGGGATACACGGCCGGGGAGATCCGCCTGTTGCGGGAATGCGAAGCCCACCGAGGGGGCACCGCGTACCAGATCTATCGCGTGGATGAATGCGGACGGATTGAGCTTCGCGGCGTGACGGACGAGCGGCTGGCGGCGCGGGAGGCCATGTGCTTTCTGCGCGGCGACGGTATTGCGGCGCGGGCGGATTACGATCGGCTCTGCCGCGCAGCGGAAGAACGCCCGTTGCCCTGCCCGGCCGAGGGGATTCTCGGGCGGATCTATGAATGGGAGCCGCCGCACGTTACGGCCGTGGTGTATCCGGCGTCGGCATCCCATCAGGTTTCAGGATGGCTGGGAGAGGTGAAGTACGGCGGCGGTGACGATGTACTGGGCGGGATGGACGTTTGCCGTCAACTGCTGGCGGCGTCGGCGCTGTGGATCGGCCGCAAGCCGCTACCTGGAAAACTCGACTACGCAGACCGGACGATAGAGGACATTCTCAATACCGTACGAAACACCGTTCAGCGCTGAGAAGCTGGTGAAGCCGGCTCTACGGTTTTTCCGATTGCCGTAACTGCTCGCACTGCATGTAGAAGTTGAGGGCCTGTTCAGCCGGTTCGCGAAATGGACCGTTCGCTGTCTCCAGCGCTGCCTTTTGCACCTCGATGGCCTTGTCGAGGTCGGCAATCTGGTACAACGCGAGGGCGTACGTGGAGGCGGCGACAATGTCCTTGCCTCCGGTGGCGTCGTAGGCAGCTTTGCCGGCCTCCAGGGCCAGGTCGGGCAGGCGCGTTGCGAAGTTGGGATCGGAACAAAGCGCCCGCGCGAGGTTCTGCATCGCCAAGGCGTTCTCACGATTGTCGTCGATGTGCGTTCTCACCCATCGGCGGAAATCGTCACGGTCGCGTTTTCCGCTGACGTAGACCTGCATCATCCAGTCCAGCGCTTCGACGTTGGCCGGATCGAGCTTGAGTATTCCGACGAGGGCATCCCACACACGGGACCACTGCTCGTACTCGGTATACATGTACACTTCCTGGAAGCGCCGATTGACGTCCTCGGCGACGCGCGCCTGGCGCAGCGCGGTGTCAATGTCGTACGTCCCGGCGATGACCTGAGCCAGGACGCGATCGAGTTCAGGATCCAGCGGGCTGCCCTGCCAGTAGACGCGGCGGTCCTTGCCCACGACGAAGGCATGGGGAATGCCGATGGCCCCGGCCGCATCCATGTAGGCAGCGTAGGTCTTGTCGTTATCATCGATGGCGACGGTGTAGCCCATCGCGTCGCCCTGTTGCTTGACGAATTCGCGGATATCGCCCTTGCTATTGCGCTCATCGACCTTGGTGACGCCGATGATGTCGAGGTCTTTCCCGTACTTCTTCTGGAGATCGGTGAGAAGCGGAACGCTGATCTTGCACGGCGGGCACCAGGTCGCCCAGAACTCAACGACATGAACGCGCTTGTCGGCGTCCTTACTCAAGTCGACCTTTTCTCCCTTGACCCACTCGGCAATCTTGAGATCCGGCGCCTGGCTCCCCACGTCAAGAGCCTGCGCCGAAGCCGAAGGGAGAATCATGGCCGACAAAACGGCTATCGAAAGAACACTTCTCATCGTTTTTCTCTCTTGGGGACGCCGGCGACCTAGATGTTCACGCCGGCTCCGACGGTTCGCCCGCTGCCCAGTTTCTTCAAGCGGCGACAGGCTTCCTCCAACTCTTCAATTTTCTTGGCATAACAGAAACGCAACTGATTCTCACCGTCGGCCGGGTTTCGATAGAAAGCGCGCCCCGGCACGGTAGCGACGCCGACTTCCTCCAGGATCGATTCCGTCGCGGCGGTGGCGTCCGCCCAGCGCCCCGGCTCAAACGCCGCGAGCATGTAATAGCTGCCCTGCGGAACAAACGGCGAGAAGCCGATGCCCTGAAGGGTGTTCACGAGCAGCTCACGCTTGGCGAGGTAATCCGCGCGCATCTGCGTGTAATAATCTTCGCCCAGTTGCATGCCGGCCACGATGCCGTGCTGAAGCGGCGCCGGCGTGCAGATGTAAAGCAGATCGCTGACCACGGCCATGCGGTCGATAACCGCAGCAGGTCCCACGGCATACCCTACCCGCCAGCCGGTGACGGCATAGGTCTTGGAAGCTCCGCTGAGTGTGATGGTTCGCGGTCGGGCCTGCGGGTAGCGAGCGACGCTGATGTGCTCCACGTCATAGGTGATGTATTCGTAAATCTCGTCCGTGACGATCCAGGCGTTATGTCGGCCGGCGAGCTCGGCGATTTCCAGGAGCTCCATTTCTGAAAAGACCTTGCCGGTGGGGTTGCCGGGCGTGGTCACGACGACCATGCGCGTCTTGTCGCTGAATGCCTCGCGGAGATGCCGGGAATCGTAGCGCCAGTCGGGCGGCGCCAGGTCCACGTAGCGGACCTTCACGCCAAAAAGCTCCAGCAGGTGGACGTGGTAGCTGTAGTACGGTGAAAACACGACACATTCGTCGCCGGGATTCAGCGTCGAAAGAGCCGCGCACGCGAACGCCCCGGCCGATCCCACCGTGACCAGCACTTCCGACTCGGGATCGCAGGAGACCCCGTTAAACGAGGCCATCTTGCGGGCGATGACCTGGCGGAGTTCGGCGATCCCCCGCAAATTGGTATAGGCGGCATGGTCGGCGTCGATGGCGTGATGAGCAGCTTGCTTTACGGCGCCCGGGGCGGGTTGGTCACAGACACCCTGCGAGAGGTTCACGCCTTTGCGAGCGGCACAGATGGCCGAGAAACGGCGGATGTCCGATTGGCGAATCGTTCGAACGCGGTCGGCGATGGGTTGATGCAACGTGAGACTCCCCAATGGGTTACATGCTCGGCCCGCGGAAAGCCGAATGCGTGGCAAAAGAAGAGTATAGATTCAAGACGGCGGTGCTTCAATTCAGTGCCGAGTGAACAGGCGACGGCGTCAGTTTGGACCGTCCAGCGTGAGTTCCCCGAAATCGACGAGGTCAAGTTCCCCGTCCGCAGTGGCGTCGAAAATGCGGCAGCAGATCGGCGCTTCCTCCAGCGGAATCCCGAGGTAGCAATTCTGAAATGCGGCAACGTCGGCGAGATCGACCCGCCCGGTTCGGTTGTAGTCGGCGAGGACGGTGCCGCGGCCGGCAATGGGATAGTGATACCCGAGATCAACCTGCGATTCGTCTGACGCCTCATTTGGCGCCGTCGTTCGATCAGAAAGCCCCAGCACCTGCGCCGTGTCGCTGCCCGCGTTCACGCACGGGCTCGGCGGGATGACCTCAATGTCGCCAGGGTCAAGGTAATAGCAACCTTCGGGGCCGGGCAGAAATCGCGGGTCGTCGCCGAAACTCTCGACGCCGCTGAACGTTCCGGACCACCCCTCGACACAGGAATAGTCCACGATGGGATCGAACACACTCCCGGCGGCGGTCGGGCGGCGCGACGCGTCGGGAAAGACCTGGGCGAATTCGGTCCGGCCGAGGATCCCTTCGTTGGCCCAGGCAATGGAGTTCAGGAGCCTGGCCGACGCTTCGTAGGTGTAGATCCCGCCACTTTCAGCATTGGACGACGTGTTTTCGACGACAGTGCTGGACTGAAGGTCAAAATCGCGGGCAACGCTGTGGATGGCACCCCCCTCCCCGGCGGCGTGATTGGATGCCAGCAGGGTGTTGAAAATGCCGGGGGCCTTGACATTGTCATTAACGCGGCCCAGGAGATAAAGTGCTCCGCCGTCCCCCGTGGCTTCGTTACCCAGTACGGTGCAGTCCTCGAGGCGCGTGGCCGAGACAAGTCCGGTATCCATCACGGCGCCGCCGAGGATCGCTTTGTTCTTCTCAAACGTGCAATTGCCGAACGTCGCCCGGCATCCATCAAGGTAGATCGCGCCGCCGAAGTAGGCGAGGTTGTCGACGAATGTCGCATGAAAGAACGTCGGCGCCGCGTTCACGCAGAGAATGCCGCCCCCTTCTGCGGATCGCTGCCCGCAATCGTTCGCGTTGGCGTTTCCGCCGCTGATAGTGACGTACTCGAGGCGATGCCCGCCACCGGTATCGTCCATCACGGTGACAACGTGACAGGTGTTGTCCAGCTTGCCACTCAAGCCGATATGATCGTTGTTGCCGAGATCGCCGCTGAGAACTGTGGGATGGGCGGACGGATCGAATGCGTCCGGATCAGGGGCGCCGCAGCCGGCGTAGCCGCCACGAATCGTCACCGGAGACAGCAGTGCGAAGGTCGCCGCCCGGGGTACTTCGAGACCGGCGGGCGAGGGGACGTAGACGCCACCGGCTACGAGTATCGTGGTGTCCACCTGATTGGCGGCAATCAGAGCTTCGTTGAGATCGATGTAGGCCGAGCACCAGGTCGAGCCATCATGGACGGGACCGGCAGCGTTGATATCCACATAGATGGTCGTCGCGGCGGTCGCAGTAAGCGGGCTTGCCAGGCTCGCGATTGCCAAGCCGAGGATTGCCCGGCGGAATAACGATGACATAGACCGACCTCCCGATCCCCGGGGCGACTCGAATTCCGGCAGTCGCAACTCTTGTCCGTATCACTTTTGTTGGATGGCCCCGAAACCATGCTACCGGATTCAGCATTGCAGGATCAAGGGGCGCCAGCCCTCATCCGTTCGATTCGCAACGAGCTTGAGAATGCCCACTTCCCGCCGTAGCATTTGCGGTAGCTGGCGCAGGAAATCGGCAAGGCGGGCGTGTTTTCCGACTTGCCCTGACCATTTTGACCGCGAGACCTCCATCCATGATGAATTCCAACCCGCAACAGTTTTGTCTTTCGCGATGCCTCGCGTTGATGGTCCTGTTGGCCGGAGCGGGTCCCATCGCGAATGCGCAGGTATCGGATTCGAGCAATGCAGAAGCGCAGTCGGACAAGGAAGTTGATCGCATACTGACTTCCCTGGAAAAGGCCAGTGACGACCTCCGGAGCATCCGATGCCAGGTCCGCTTCGAGGAAGAGGACCGCGTGAATTTGACCGTGCGAAAGAAGATAGGAAACGTGCAGTTCCTTTTCACCGACGACAATCCCAAGTTCCTTGTCCACTTTGAGAAGTCTGAGGTGGACGGAATTGCCGGGAAGCAGGAGTGGTACCTTTTTGACGGTCGATGGCTCTACCAGGCCGTGGAGCGTTTGGAACAGGTGACAAAGCAGGAATATGCGCGACCCGGGGAGACACTGGACCTTTTCGACCTCGAGACGGCACCGTTCCCTTTGCCGTTCGGCCAACGCAAGGAAGCGATCCTCAAGAACTTCGAGGTGCGATTGGAAGTTCCGGCCAAGGGCGATCCGCCGAACACGGACCACCTTGTGTGCGTGCCGCGCGAGGAGAGCCGCCTTTCCCGGGAGTACGATCGGCTCGACTTTTTCGTACTCCGGGACATTCACCTTCCCGTACGGATCGTGGCGAACCATAAGGGGGGCTACGAAACCAGCCGGGCGGACTTCCCCGATTTGTCGCCCGCGTCGCTCAACGTCGGTCTCTCCGCGAAGGACTTCGAGCCGCTCAAGGCGTGGAGCAAGTACAAGCTCGTGGTCGAACCGCTGGAACCGGCCGGTGGGCCCAAAAACGCAGACGGCGGTCGATAGGAATTCGCCGCCGACGGGCGCCGTCGGCCTCCGGGAGGTACTCCGCCTGACGCGGGGCGTCCCGGAGTGGAACGGAACGTGTAGCGATTCGTCCATCGGAGTAATACGCCGCCGGGCTCCACGGCGGACGGATCGATACCGTTCCACATGGCCAGGAAAGATCTTCCATGAGCAAGATGATGCGTGCCATCCGCAAGACGAAGCCCGCCAAGGGGCTCGAGGTGGTCGATGTGCCCGTGCCCACGCCGGGACCGGACGACGTCATGGTCTACGTGGAGGCGGCAAGCTTCTGCGGAACGGACGTGCACATCTGGAAATGGGACGAATGGTCGGCCCGCCGGATCAAGACGCCGTTGACCACCGGGCACGAATTCTGCGGGACCATCGTCGCCGTGGGCGAACGCGTTCAGCATGCCGAGGTCGGCGACTTCGTTTCCGCGGAATCGCACGTCACCTGCGGCATGTGTTACCAGTGTCGCACGGGCCAGCCGCACCTCTGCCCGAATACGCAGATTCTCGGCGTGGATCGCGACGGGGCATTTGCTCACTATGTCGTGGTTCCCGAGAAGGTCATCTGGCGCACGGACCGCGAGAAGCTTCCGCCGGAAATCGCGACGCTCCAGGAACCATTCGGTAACGCCGTCTTCTCCACGATGAACCAGGATCTTTCCGGCGAGTCGGTGGCCGTGCTGGGTTGCGGACCGATCGGGCTCTTCACCGTGGGCATCGCGAAGGCCGTCGGCGCCAAGGCCATCTTCGCGTCCGACGTTCACCCCATGCGGTTGAATCTCGCAACGCAGATGGGCGCCGCGGCCGTGTTCGACGCCGGCAAGCTCGGCGAGAACATCGTCGGTGAGATCGTCAAGGCCAACCGGGGTTACGGCGTCGACGTCGTTCTGGAAATGAGCGGGGCGCCCTCGGCCATCACCACCGCATTCCGCATCGTCCGCAACGGTGGCACGGTGATCCTGTTCGGTATTCCCGCCAAGCCGGTGGAAATTGACGTCGCCGAGAACATGATCTTCAAGAACCTCTCCGTGCGGGCGCTCAACGGGCGGCAGATCTTCGGCACGTGGTACAAGACGCGCTGGCTGCTCGAAGACGGGCTTGTCGATCTCCGCCCGCTCATCACGAAGACCATCGCGTTCGAGGAAATCAACGACTCGATGGAGCTCCTTAGCCGGGGCGACGCCTGCAAGATCGTGCTCCTGCCCAACGGCGGGAGGCCGGCCGACATCCCCGCTCAACAGCGACGCCGCGAGCCGGATCCCAACATTACCGCCGAGCCCGTACACCGCTAAGACCGCGGCTGCCCGGTGTTCCCGCGAAATTGCCGTTCCCTGCCCAGCGCTGTATGGTCCTGAGCAGGAAAGGACGGCAATATCATGTTCGATTTGAAAGATAAACGGGCGTTGATCGGCGGCGCGTCGCAAGGGATTGGGCGGGCCTGCGCAGAGGAACTCGCTCGCTGCGGTGCGAGCGTCACACTCCTGGCGCGCAATGAGTCCGCCTTGCAGGAGGCGGTCACATCACTGCCGAGAGACGCGGGTCAGAAGCACGATTTCCTGGCGGTGGACTTCGCCGACCGGGCGTCACTTCGCCGCGGCGTGGAGCGGCTTCTCCAAAGCGGGAGGACGTATCACATCCTGGTGAACAACACGGGTGGTCCACCATCGGGGCCGATCGTCGATGCCGAAGAGCAGACCTTCGTCTCCGCGTTCGCCAATCACGTGCTCTGCAACCAGATGCTCGTACAACTGCTCCTCTCAGGCATGAAGGCCGAAAATTACGGGCGGATCATCAACATCATCTCCTCGTCCGTGCTCATGCCCATTCGCGGACTGGGCGTATCCAATACCACCCGCGGCGCCGTGGCCAACTGGGGTCGCACCATGGCCGGTGAACTCGCCCCCTTCGGCATCACCGTCAACAACGTCCTGCCGGGCTACGTAGATACCGCCCGCCTGCACTCCTTGTTCGAGAAGAAGGCCCAACGAGAGGAGAGCACGCCGGACGTCGTGCAGCGAACCGTCATCGGTACGATTCCCATGGGACGCCTGGCAACGCCAAACGAACTCGGAACCGTGGTGGCGTTTCTCGCTTCGCCCGCGGCGTCGTATGTTACCGGCGTCAATCTCCCGGTGGACGGCGGACGCACGGCCGTGCAGTGGTGATTGAGCACCATGAACCGCATTCTGAACTACATCGGCGGCGAGCTGATCGAACCGGCAAGCGGCGCGTACCTCGACAACGTCGAACCGGCGACCGGGCAAGTCTATTCTCAGGTGCCAGACAGCGACGAGCACGACGTTGAAGAAGCCGTCGCCGCCGCAGAGAACGCGTTCCCCGCTTGGTCGACCATGTCCACCGCGGAACGATCGCGCATCCTCGTGAAAATCGCCGATCTCATCGACGCCAACCTCGAAGAACTCGCCCGCGCCGAGACCATCGATAACGGCAAGCCTCTGTGGCTCTCACGGGCCGTGGAAATTCCCCGCGCCGCCGCCAACATGCGCTTCTTTGCCACGGCCATTCTGCACACGCGCTCCGAGTGCCACCTCACCGATTCGGTCGCCCTGAACTACACCCTCCGCAAACCGCGCGGCGTCTGCGGATTGATCTCCCCGTGGAACCTGCCGCTGTACCTGTTTACGTGGAAAATCGCTCCGGCGATTTCCGTGGGCAACACGGCCGTGGCCAAGCCGTCGGAAGTCACCCCCATGACGGCCTACCTGTTTTCCAAGCTGTGCATCGAGGCGGGCCTGCCGCCGGGCGTGCTCAATGTCGTGCACGGATTGGGCGCGAAGGTCGGCGCGGCTATCGTCAAACATCCCACGACGACCACGCTCTCCTTCACCGGCGGGACCGTCACGGGGCGGGAAATCGCCCGCGTCGCCAACCCCATGTTCAAGAAGGTCGCTTTGGAGATGGGCGGCAAGAACCCCAACATCGTCTTCGCCGACGCCCCGGAAGAGGCCGTGGCGGAAAGCGTGCGCGCGGCATTCACGAACCAGGGGCAGGTCTGCCTGTGTGGATCGCGCGTGTTCGTTGAGCGCCCGATCTACGATCGTTTCGTCGAGCGCTTCGTCGAGGAGACCCGCAAGCTCAAGGTCGGCGATCCGCTCGAGCCGGACACCAGGCAGGGCGCCGTCGTCTCCCGCGTCCACCTCGAGAAGATCACGTCCTACGTGCAGCTCGCCCGCGAGGAAGGCGGCACGATTCTCTGCGGCGGCGGCCGCCCCGCCACGCTCAGCCGTCGCTGCGAGGACGGCTTCTTCCTCGAACCCACCGTCATCGTCGATCTGCCCGTGGACTGTCGCACCAACCGCGAG
The DNA here is from genome assembly GCA_024102815.1 of Phycisphaerae bacterium. Lineage (NCBI taxonomy): Bacteria > Pseudomonadati > Planctomycetota > Phycisphaerae > Phycisphaerae bacterium. The sequence continues at coordinate 2,999 of JAGFJJ010000057.1, read as the reverse complement.
GAAATCTTCGGCCCGGTCGTCAGCATCACGCCGTTCGACACCGAGGACGAAGTCATCGCCTGCGCCAACGGCACGGACTACGGCCTCTCCGCCACGGTCTGGACCCGCGACCTGAATCGGGCCCATCGCGTGGCCGACCGCATCCAGTCCGGCACGGTCTGGGTCAACTGCTGGCTGCTGCGCGACCTTCGCGTGCCCTTCGGGGGAATGAAGCAGAGCGGCGTCGGCCGGGAAGGCGGCGACGAGGCCCTGCGCTTCTTCACCGAGGCGAAAAACGTGTGCGTGAAGATGCAAGCGGGCTGATTCCGGCCGATTCCCGCATCAATCGGCGAATTCCGACGGTAGAATAGGTGGCTGCCATGGTGTGGATTTCACGCGGCTTGCGTATCCACGGGGGCGAATAGTGTCGCTGCATGTCGGACGATGGTTGCAGAGGACAGTGATTTATTCACTAACGCTGGCGGCCCTGCTCGCCGGTACCCTGGGCGTGCTGAGCTACCTGCCGGCGTCGCTTACGCCCGATCCTCGATGGCAGCACAACAGCGAAACGCTTCTGGGCCTGTGCGCCCGTTCCTTTAGTGGCAACGGCCTGTTACTTCTATTGCTGCCCAAGCAAGGCGGTTGGAGCCAGTTCGCCGCTGCCGTTGACAGTGGGCGTCTGCGGGTCTCTGGCGAGCGCATCGTTGCAGACACGACACCAACGTACTCGCGCAGCCTTGACCTCCTGGGATTCCACGCGGCCGTGCGAATCGCCGATCCGCCGCCGGTACATTGTGGCGTCGGCTTCAGTGCACTTTCACCCAACAAGCAGAAACGGGACCGAGCGCGGAAATGGCGGCTCGACTTGGCATGTCCCGCATTGTTCCCGTTTGCGATTCTGGCACCCTACCCGGCATTCTTCTTCTGGAAAACCCGTCGTTCCCGCCGTCGTCGCCGCCTCGGCCTGTGCCTCAAGTGCGGCTACGACCTCCGCGCCACGCCGGACCGCTGCCCCGAGTGCGGGAGGGAGGTCGAAAGGACGTGGCCATGATGCGCGCATTCAGACGATGGTCATGGCGTATTCTGGTCGTCGTAGCGACGCTATGGGCGTTGCTCGTCGCCGGAGTGGGAGCGCTGGGCTATGGGGCTGGTGAGCCGTTTGAGTGGTATTTGAGCACCCCCAACGCAGCCTTTGTCGTAACGTACTACGCCCCTCGGACCTGGACGGCAGCACAAAATGCCCTGCAGTACCAGATATTTCGCGAGTCGTTGGCCCGCCGCCTCGGTACGGCGCCTTCACAAAGACCCATCGAAAGCGCAAGCGCGTCTATTCGAATAGACAGCTTCTCGCACGCTGTCGCGTTCAGCGTAACAACTCCGACGGTCGCACCTGTGAGGCCGCGAAATTACTACACGAGCCGTAGCTGGCGCGTGGCCATCGCGCAAATATCGCAGAACCAATCATGGTCGGCCAGGGTGGTGCTGGAATTCCCAGCCTGGATGTGTTTCATTATTTCGGCAGTCCTGCTCCTGCCTCTCAGTTCTGTGCCGGTCAGCCTCTGCCGCACCCGCCGCCGTCGCCGCCTCGGCCTGTGCGTCAAATGCGGGTACGACCTCCGCGCTACGCCGAACCGCTGCCCCGAGTGCGGGAGGGAGGTCGAGGGAGCCAGGCCGTGACTCGTAGAAAGACAATACGAATCCGGCGCGGCGCATGGCTCTTTTGCCTCGCGGCAATCGGCATGTGGGTCATAGCAGGGTTCGATCGCGAGTTGCACGTGACCGCCCAGGCATCACAGGTTCAGTTCGTGGGTGGGGGAATCGTCATCCTCGATCAGAGTTTGACGCAGAAACTGCCCTACGGCGGGTACGGAATGACGTCATCCCGAGCCTTCATGCCTTGGCAATTCGGGCTGCTCCCACGTCGGTTGCCCCCGGGGATTTGGTTGCCCCTTTGGCCAATGGCGGCAATCGGCTTCGCCATTGGCCTTCTGATGCTCGTGCTTCCGCGCGGAGTCGAACCCGGCCACTGCAAATGCGGCTACAACCTCACCGGCAACGTCAGCGGCCGCTGTCCCGAGTGTGGTCGGGAGGTTGATGGAGCCGAGCCATGATGGGTAACGTCGGGCGATGGCTCAACATGACGTTAGCCGGGCTTACGGCGCTGGCGCTCCTTGTCGCAGCCATCCTGTGCGTTGTTGCGTACCTGCCGCACGGGGCCAAGAAGGTCATGAACGACCCGAACCCAAAAGAACGCGTGACTACGCGATTCGTCTTCACCTATCAGCGAAGCAATTTCTTCGGACTGTCGACATTTTCAGTACATTGGCGCGGCCCCAGCCCCGAGCCGGGCGTGGCGCTCGTCAGCGGTAACGGAAGAGTCTCGCTTCACCTGCACTACGTGGTTCCGTCCGCAACGACCGACCTCTACCGCGGCACCGGAATGTGGGGCTTTCGCATGAGCCGAAGCATCTCAAACGGCCTGGCGTTCGGCTCGGCGACGGTGGGCAGGAAACTGGGAACGCTGAACGTCTACTGCCCCGCGTGGTTCCCCGTTGCGGTCCTCGCGCCTTACCCGCTCGCCGCCCTGTGGAGGAGACTGCGCACCCGGCGCCGTCGCCGCCTCGGCCTGTGCCTCAAGTGCGGCTACGACCTCCGCGCCACACCGAACCGCTGCCCCGAGTGCGGGAGGGAGGTGAAGAATGCACAAGAGCGCTGAGCCCATCGGGCTCATTACGAAGCCCTGGCGATTAGCTATTGTCGCGCGTCGCTGCAGCCCGAATGACGCCATATCCTTGGCTGCCTGGATGTCGGCGTTAATGAGCGGAGCATTGCTCTCTGCATTTGTACTTGCCCCGTTTTGCGTTGAAAACGGCGGCTCACCGGTCGGCTTCTTCTTAGAAACTATCTCAAATTAGCCAGTCGCCATGATCGACGATACCACAGCAGAAGGCACGCCAGTTGAATCAAGCCGAGGTAGTTGTGCGCCTTTTTGTTGTAGCGGACGAGAATCGCGCGGCAAC